>CASBQE010000044.1 GCA_949127665.1 Synechococcales cyanobacterium PMM_0083 | reverse complement strand
TGCCAGGAATGATGAAGGGAAATTGGTTGGAATAGCCTTTGGCATCACGGATTTTGCTTACTTCCTTTTTGTCACAGACCTTGGCGTAGACAGGGATTATGCAAAACAAGGAATCGGCAGGGAATTGTTGGTTCGCCTGCAAGAAGTGGTTGGTGGGGAAGATGATATTACGGTCGTTACCATTGCCAATGATGAGGCAACGGGGTTCTACGAGAAGTGTGGATACGTGACTGAGAATTGTTTGTATTGGAAGGTTTGTAACCTCTGGAGCGAATTTGAAGTAGTTTAGCTCAGCAAAGCAGCGAACAAACGTAAACCCGTCTATTTGATGATTTTGTCTGATTGATTTTTGATTAACCTGAATAAATTCCGTCTGGCATTTCAAATAATGGGTTCCAAGAATAAGGCGCGATCGCTCGACAAAATTGCTCAATCACGGTTTGGCTATAATCGCCTTCATTCGGGGCAAAAAATGGCAGTTGAGGCGGTTTTGGATGGGCAAGATACCTTAGCCGTAATGCCGACTGGTTTGGGCAAATCGGCGATTTATCAGCTAGCTGCATTTCTCATTCCAGGTGTAACGGTAGTAGTGTCGCCGCTAATTGCGCTCCAGCGAGATCAGCTTTTGGCGATCGCCGATAAAGATGTGGGCGATGCGGCAATGATAAATTCCACCATTCGGGAAAGAGATCGCCAGGAAACCTTTGAAAACCTCCAGGCAATTGACCTTTTTTATCTGCTGTTATGACCCCAGCAAGGTCAGTCTACGGACGGTTGATACGTTACGGCTACTGCCTTTTCTACAAAGCTGGAGGCTTTACACATTCGCACATTCTGCAAAATCGAGGGGCTACCGCCGTGCTTTTGATGGTTTACCCTTTGCGTGATTGGGTTTAGCAGGCTTTTCTTCTAGGTCGGGTGGAGAGATTGGCAACGTCAAGTGGAACTGGCTACCGCGATCTTTGCCTGCCGATTCTGCCCAAATGCGACCGCCTAGACCGACTACAATTTGGCGGCAAATGGCAAGCCCTAACCCCGTACCTCCGGCAGATCGCCGCAGGGCACCTTCTTCTTGATAAAAGCGATCGAACACGGTTTCCAGGCGATTGGATTCAATCCCACGACCCGTATCAGAAATAGTTACTTCCAGCATTTTTCCGCCGTTGGGCTGTGCTTGGATGATCACTTTACCCGTCGGCTCGGTAAACTTGCAGGCGTTATCCAACAGTTTGGATAAAACTTCCACAACCCATTCGCCGTCGGCTTGGATTAACGGCAGTTCGGGTGAAACTTGGGCGGTGATTTCGGGCAACGCACCGTTCATTTGCCGCGATCGCAGACTGCTCATGGCAAGATCGACGCATTCCTGAAGGGGCAGGGGTTCTAGATGCCATTGAATCCGTCCACTTTCCAGTTGAGAGAGCGTCAAAAAATCCTGGATCAGTTTTCGCATTCGTTCTGCGTCAGTTAACGCCGCATTTAGCATGACTTGGCGCAGTTCTTCGGGCATGTCAGGTTCCGTGGAAAGGCTTTCCAGGCACACTTGAATGGTGGAGAGCGGGGTTCGCAATTCGTGCCCAGTGATGGCGATCAGGTTACTCCGAGTGCGATCGAGGGCTGCAAGCTGTTGATTCAGGTCTTCGAGGTTGGCATAGGCTTCTGCTTGGATCAGCGCCACACCAATTTGGTTGGCGATCGCCTCAATCAATCCCACATTGGTTTCATGCCAATCATGGGCGGTATTGTTGCAATGATGCACTTCAACCATGCCCAGCAGTCGATTTTGATGCACCACGGGCACCATCAGCCAAGCGGCGATCGCCCAGCGCTGCACTTGTTCTTTGGGTGCCACCACTTCCTGTTCTCGCAGCAGCCAAACATCGGCTTGAGTGTGGGACACGTAAATTGGCTCTTGATGCTGCGCTACAAACTGAAACAGAGGATTGTCTGCCAGGTTCCAGCGTTGCCCAATCAGCGATTCTGCCCCGTGATTGAGCGATTCGTGCTGGAGGGTGACTGTGGCATCTGTGTCACGGCAGCGGTAAATTAAACAGCGAGAGGCTTGCAGGGTTTGCCCCAATTCCTGCACGGCGACCTTAAAGATTTCATCGGGGTTGAGCGATCGCCGAATTGCCGAAGTGATTGAATTGACCAGTCGCTCTCGTTGTTCTTGAGCCGCGATGGAGCGATACGCCTTCAGCAGCTTATATTGTCCGGCTTGAATGTAGGTGACCAAGCGCTCGGCAAACGGACCTGGATCAACATTGCTAAAGTTGACTTGGGTGTTATCGAGTAATACAGCCTGCGCTGCTGCCACTTTATCGGTGAGTTCTGGGCGATAGAGCAATACTTTCGCCAATAGCAACTCCGCCGCCTTACACGCCACAGATCGCTCAAACGTCCAAATGCCCTCAAATCGACGAGATTGGTCAGGCGGTAAATGCAGAGACGCTTCTTCAGGAGCCGGAGAAACCTGCCGTTCGCGACAAATTAAACAGGCGGCATAGTGGGAACCAACTACAACTAAATGCCATTCTTTGGCAAGGGCATCGGTTGCATCAAAGGCGATCGTTTCGTAGCGATCGAAGCGATTGGCAAAATCAGTTTCGGGTGCCGCCAGCACGTACACCTGATCGGTGCGATCGGCAATTCTCAAGTAGCGGTGCGCTTCCTGGCGATAAAACCGTTCGCGCTGAAAACTGGCAATCACCACAGGCTGATCCACCCCTGCCAAAACCTGATCCTCCATGGCATGAGACAACGCCGTGAGAGAGGATTTGAAATAGATTTGGGGTCTTAGATCGGGCAGGGCGACTAACAGATCTTCCAAAATGGAAGGGGAGCGACTCATCAAGGTAAAACTCTACTTGGATAAACGCGGAAGCATCACTTTTAGAAGCGGTGATGTTTCCAAATTGCGAAATCTAAGATCACTATACCGCCTAAGCTTGACTGACAAAGGGATTATATGATTCTTATTGTTTATGATTTTTGAGCTGGTTTTAAGATTAGAACAAAAATTTGCTAAAACCGAGGTGACCTTCACGCGATCGCGACTCATGGCAACAACTTGGCTGACTCTCATGTGGAATGTTTTGCCGCTTTCTAGCCGCTGGATGAGCTGGAATCTTTTTCTAGCGCTGATTCCATTAGCGTTGAGCGTGTGGCTATTTCGCCGCAGGGGCGATCGCGCTCCATTGTGGTGGCTTGGCTGCCTCGGATTCCTTGCCTTTTTGCCCAACGCGCCCTACGTGCTGACCGATTTGATCCACCTGACCCCGGCAATTCAGCAGAGTGACTCGTTGCTGATTAATACCCTGGTCACGATTCCCCGTTTTGTCTTATTTGAAGTGATTGGATTTGGTGCCTATGTGCTGGCGTTGATTAACTTAGGCGACTATCTCAAGCGCAATGGAGCGACTCGGTTGGTACTGCCGATAGAACTGATGCTGCATGGGCTGTGCGCGATCGGCATCTTTTTAGGTCGCGTCGAGCGGTTCAATAGCTGGGATTTGCTGACTCGCCCCAATCGGGTGATTATCAGCTTTGCCGAAAACTTTCAAGACCCGCGACCACTCATGTTCATGACAATTAGCTTTGGTCTATTGACTGCGCTGTATTGGGTTGCCAAGCAAATTGTGCTGGCGCTCCTGTTGCAGCAGGAATACACAGCCACTCTGCAACAGCGATCGCCACTAAGTAAGACTGAACCGTAAAGCCGCAAATTTCACAACTCTCAATGGCTACCGATAGGTAAACCCATTGACCATACATCCCGCTTTGAACTAATCGCGCGACGCAGGTTACGGCTACAAAGCTATGGCAAGACTGGAGGAACCCAACCGCGCACAAGGCTAGGGCGGGTTACGGGTGGCGTAAACAACATTTGAAACGAGGACTTGCGATCTTGTAACGGCTCGTTGCTCAAATTCCACATGGTTTCATAGAAGAAGAAGGATACGCCGGAAAAACCGCGATCGCGGGCAATTTGAATTTTCTGCTCAATAATGCTCATCGGCATCGGCTTATTTTTCAGCCCGGTTAAAATTCCGATCGCCACTGGAATCTGCTTTTTCGCCTCTTGCACTTCGGGTTGCACTAACTCCGAGATAAACCCCGTTGGGTCAGTCCGATAGGCTTGCAGCAAAATTTCTTCTACATAGCCCAAGCGTCGCCAGGTTGCCCAATCTTGCAGATAGTTTTCATAGGAAAAGGCTTGCGAATTGGGCGATAAAGAGACAGTGGCATAGGGTTTTCGGGCTTTGACGATGGCAAATACACGTCCCATAAATTCAGTGATTTTGTTTGCCCGCCAGCGGAGCCATTGAGGATCTCTGGCATTCACAGGCGGCTCTTTGCCAGGGTTCTCTTTTTTGTAGAGCGCCACGGTGTAAGCGTCGTAGCCAAACTCGGAGGGCAGCCCCATGTGATCATCAAACTGGATGCCGTCTACGCCATATTTAGAAACGATTTCGTCTACCAAATTCAAAATGAACTGCTGCACTTCAGGCTTAAAGGGGTTGAGCCACACGCGATCGTATTCGCCTTCTTTCCACACCTTCGAGCCATCCTTGCGCTGGGTCAGCCATTGCGGATTGCGTTTCACCAGTTCAGAATCAGCAGGAGCCATAAAGCCAAACTCAAACCAGGGCATGACGGCGATGTTATTTTGCCGCCCTAGCTGCACCAGTTCTGCTAAAGGATCGCGTCCTTGCAGTCCGGGTTCACGCGGGTCGATCGCCTCCCCGATAGCCTGCCGCATCACTTGGCTGGGATAGAGCGTGTAGCCCCAGTTCCACACAACCGGGTAGACCGTGTTGAATTTGAGCGTTCCCAATTCTTCAATGGCGCTGCGGAGCAGTTGAGGGGTGAATAATACCTGACTATCAATATTGGTCAGCCAGACTCCCCGAATTTCTTGAGTAGGAAAACTGGGCTGAGGCAGGGTGGGCAGCGGCGGACGGCTCGTGCCGGGATTGCCAATTACAGGCACGATGACAACGGGAAAACCCACAGGAGTAATATTGCCTGTTCCCGGTTTAACGACCACGGGCGGCAGTGGTTTGGGCGTTGGCGTAGACGCTCCTGGGGAGAATCGCACGCTGGCAATAAACTGAGTCGGCACTAATGCGATCGTGGTTGGCATTGCTTGGCACAGTGCGGCAGCCAGTTCAGCGCGGGTAATGGGCTGATTGGGGTTAAACCGTTTGGGGTCGGGCTGATTGATAATCAGGCGATTTTCTAGCGCGGCGGCGACAGAAGCTCTGGTGTAGTCTGGCACCATTCTGCCATCTTTAAAAGCGGCTCGCAGATTTTTGGATTCGGGTTGCTTGGCAGTGTAGCGCAATCCTGCTGCTAATCCACCGAAGGCTTGCGATCGCGTGATCAAATCACCCGGTCTAAATTGATCGCGCCCTTCCCCTAGCCAAAAACCGGTTTGCTGAATGTATTGAATCGCTTTGGCATTCGGATTATCGGGGCGCACATCTCGAAAGGCGATCGCTCTTTGGGTTTGGCTCATCCCTGGAAACGCCCGTTGCACCAGTGCCGCATATTCTGCTCGCGACACGACAGCACTAGGGCGAAACAACCCATCTGAATCAGGAGCCGCAATTTTTTTACCCGCAAGCGCGGTCAGGCATTGCTGCGACCAGTGCCCCTGCAAATCGCCACCCTGAAATTGAGCGCCAGCAGGTGCTGGAAGTGTCAACATTGACCCCAGAGATGTTAGAGGAAGAACCAACCACGCAACGGTAGACTGCCAACGATAATGCTTAGACATAGATGCCATATTCTCAAAACGCCATACTTTACCCAAACTCAGGTAAAAGCTGCCGCTCAGGAAAATTTTGTCTATTTATCTTAGCAAGATGATTCACCTACGATGAGGGCGATCGCCTCTAAACCCTAACTTTGACGTGCGAGTCTGAATTGTTGTCCTTTCTCTCCTATTGTCCGCACTTTAATTGCCGCAATGGTTTGTTAAAGTGTCAATTGATTAAAAGAGCGATCGCGGCTGTCCCCTTTGCCCCGTACCATAAGAGTGCCAATCATTCGGTTTTCCGGCAAATGCCTACTCCCCCATTAACGCTTAATTTAGTTGAAGGGTCGGTTTCTTTTCAGTTCGCTCCTGAAGCCGCCCAAACTCTGCAAAGCCAAATTGCCGCACTCATGACTAGCCTCAAAGTGGTTGCAACAAAAGGTTCACCTGCTACCAAACCAAAACCTCAAAAACCGATGGAGTATCGCTACACCGGGGACGTTTTTCTAGAAATCTTTTGCAACCCCAATATTTGGTCTTCGCCCTTTGCTGCAAAAGTGCTGATCACGCTTAGAGACGATCGCATTCGTCTGACAACTGAAGCCGAGCTAAGCCGCTTGGTAGAAGACGTGAACCAATATTTAGAGCAGACTGATTGAAATTGCTATCAACCCATCAGAAATCAGTTGGATTACAGTAGAATCGTTGCAGTTTTTCTTTTAGAACTTTTATAGTTTTTGCTGAAAGCTTTTACTGGAGAGCGACTCCCGTAGGGATCGTTCTGACAAATCGTTCGCTGCACACAGCCTACGCCCAGCATTTAGAAACCATTCCCTTGATACTTAAGGAACCACAACTGATGAATTCTGAGACGTTGATTCAGCTACTGCAAAATGGTTTTCGCGTCACGCTAGGTGCAACGGCATCCCTCATTGAGGTTGTCCAAGATCCGCAAAAACGGCACGAGAACCTATCAAAACTTCGTCAAGAATGGAGCGAACTTGCCGAAGAGTGGGCAGTCAAGGGAGAATCGACCGAGCAAAATGCTCGTGATTTTGTAGACACTGTTTGGAGCCAACGCCGCGCCCAAAATCCTTATCCATCAGGTTCAGTCACTACGCCGATCTCAACTGCACCTAGTGTCCAAACTGAACTACAGGAACTGACTGCTCAAATCGCTACCATTCGAGCAGAACTCGAAAAGCTCAGGAACCAAGAGTAACAAAACAGGTTCTTCAGATTCAGGATTTGGCGCGTCACTTGCTTGCCAAACCTGGAATACTTTGATTGCACTTTTAGATTGCGATCAAAGAGCCAGAGAGTTATACACCAACCTAAGCCAGCCTAGCTGCTTAGTCGTTCTCCCAGTCTTCATAACCCATTAGGTCACCAATTCGATCTCTCAGCAAAAAATTGCAGCGCTCTAACTCACATTCAATACACGCCCATTCACGAGCAGGAATGTATTGACACAAGATATAAATAGGCTGATGTCGGCTCACCTGCCCTTCTTGAACGAGTTGGCGAGCCTCATCTTGAATTACGGTTAAGGAATACTGAATTGATTGAAGCATAATCACCCTTCCAAGCTTCGTAAAAAATCCGAACAACAAATAGCGCTATTGAAGAATCAAGCCGTTAGATAAAGAATCAAGTTTCATGTAGCGTAAAAAGATTATTTGGGATCAGGAGAAACTCTTATCTGTAGCCTGATATACCGCATAACTGTATTTTTACGTCAATACCCCTTTGAGTATATTAAGAAAACTTGCAAAAGTCATTAAACCTTGACCAACATCTGGTTAAAGTTTTTATTTCAATGGCTGTATAGCTGAATTGCTGCCACTCTTAGAATAATTGGTAGATATTTTGTGCGATGTGAGGCTAATCACACTTGTAATTTATTAGGTCTAGCTTTTCTGTGCTTTTAGGTTAGATAAGCAACTGGTGACGGCGATCGCTCAATTCTACGGCAAGTGCGATCGCAGCTTTCATACTGGTTGCATCTGCAATTCCCTCTCCAGCAATATCAAAGGCAGTACCGTGATCGGGTGAAGTTCGGATGAACGGTAACCCAATTGAAGTGTTGACCGCCCGATCAAACGCCATCAGTTTAACCGGAATTAATCCTTGATCGTGATACAAGGCGAGATAAGCATCAGCAACATTTTGCGTTTTGTGTGTTGCGTTTTGTGTGTTTTCCCCAGCGTTTTCTCCGGTAAATCTGCCTGTGCCAAACCAAGCTTGTCCGGGTTTGACCCAAAGTGTGTCAGGTGGAACGGGTCCTTCTAAATAAATTGCGGGAAAGCGATCGCGCATTTGATTCAGCCAAGGGATCAGCCAGTCTTGTTCTTCCCGCCCCAATTGTCCCTGTTCACCGCTGTGGGGGTTGAGTCCGGCGATCTCGATGTGAGGAGTTTCTAGTCCAAAATCTTGTTGGAGACAATTGAGCAGCAATTCTAATTTCTGAGTCATTAAATCCGCTGTCAGGGTTTCAGAAACTTGCGTTAAGGGAATGTGGGTGGTTGCCAGCAGGGTTCGCAATGTCCAGCCGGTGTAAGGCGATCGCGCCACAAACAACATCCCAAAGCGGGTTACTCCGGCTCGCTCAGCTAATAGTTCGGTTTGCCCTGGATAATCATGCCCAGCCGCTTTCCACGCAGACTTTGCGATCGGGGCTGTGACAATGGCATCAAAATCACCTGAGAGCGTCTGGGCGATCGCTTGCTCTAAAAATTGAAAGCTGGCTGCACCACTGGCTCTATTCCCGTCGCTCACTTCAATCTGCCGCTCAATTTCCAGATCTAATCCAACATCTAATAGAGTCAGATCATCTGGATCTGCCAGTGGGTCTTTTGTTCCCACGGCTAACAATCGGGAGTAGGTTTTTTCTAATAACGCTCGACTGCCAATTAAAGTGATCTCACAGCTTTGGCGAATCTGCGGATCGGCTAGGGCTTTTAGTGCCACTTCACTGCCAATTCCAGCCGGGTCACCCAAAGGAATTGCTAAGCGAGGACGAAACAGGGGAGTGTAAGGTTTATCCATTGCTGCTGGAAGTGTGATCAATCTGGTTTAGAATTCTTTGTAAGAGTGATACTTATATTTCACGATTTACACGATTTAATTGACGCGATCGCATAAGGAGCAGCCAGTTCATGGGAGAAATTTTTACCTCTGCTATTTTGGCATCTAGCCTAATTTTAGTAGGGTTAGGGCTAGGGTTTGTCATGTTGAAAATACAAGGCGGCGAAGAGTAGAAGCCTGTTTGAAGGATGAATAATCTTTTCTGAGTCTACGCCCTTCATCCTTCGACACTCAACTTTTATCAATCTTCAGGCTCATCCAAATGCTCAGCAACTTCACGATATAAATTCAGAACGTGACTATCTTTTAGGTAATAGAACACGTTTCGTCCTTGACGACGATATCCCACCAGTCGCATGGTGCGAAGCGTTCGTAATTGATGAGAAACAGCAGACTCGGTCATTTTGACGGCTGCTGCCAAGTCGCATACGCATAATTCTTGCAGTGCTAAAGCAGACAGAATTCTTAACCGATTCCCATCGCCTAGCAAGCTAAAAAACTCCGCCATCCGCTGAGATTTTTCTAAACTTAGAATGTCTTGATGAATTTGACGAGTCTGATTCAGATCAACCGGATGCTGAATAGTGCAATTAGGAGCATTGCTCAGATCTTTTTCTGGTTCTTTTGAAGAAATACTTATAGATGCTTGATTAAGCTTTTGCATGTTTAGGGAAGTTAATATAAAAGATAATCTAGCTTAACTTTACAATACCGTAAGGCAACTTTAATGGTGTCGCTCCAACTGCCACAGCGCATTATCTAGGCTTCACATTGACTTCGGTTCTGTTGACTGACCAACCTGCGATTCGTGACACGTCCCTACGAGAATCGCGCTAGCTCCATAAACTGCTTAAAAGAAAAACAAAGATTCAGTGCTATTCAGAAAATTTCCTGAGGGTATTGATCAATTCTGATAGTATCTTAGTAAAAGTTAAAATTTCGTTACGTAATCCCTCATGAAACTTTTAGTTGTTGGTGCCACAGGTACTTTAGGAAGACAGATTGCCCGACGAGCTTTAGATGAGGGGTACGAAGTCCGCTGCTTAGTGCGAAGTCAAAAGAAAGCAGCATTTCTAAGAGAGTGGGGGGCTGAACTCGTGTTGGGAGATCTGTGTAAACCTGAAACATTGTCGCCTGCCTTAGAGGGAATTTCAGCGGTAATTGATGCGGCAACTGCCAGAGCAACCGACTCCTTGAGCATTCGACAGGTAGATTGGCAGGGTAATGTCAACTTAATTCAGGCGGCAAAAGCGGCAAACGTGGAGCGATTCATTTACCTATCAATTTTGGATGCAGAAAAATATCCCGAAGTGCCGCTGCTAGAAATTAAGCGATGCGTTGAACTATATCTTGCTGAGTCGGGCTTAAACTACACCATTCTGCGCCCTTGTGGTTTTTTGCAGGGATTGATTGGGCAATATGCGATTCCTATTTTGGAAAATCAATCGATTTGGGTTATGGGCACAGCGTCGCCAACTGCCTATATGGATACTCAGGACATTGCAAAATTTGCGATTCGAGCATTGAAAGTGCCTGAAACTGAGAATAAGTCTTTTCCAGTCGTAGGACAGAATGCCTGGGGCGCGGATGAACTGATTCAGCTTTGCGAGAATCTATCAGGACGAGATGCTAGAATTACGCGCTTGCCGATTGGTGTAGTCAGACTTACGCGCCAAGTGGCTCAATTTTTTCAATGGACTTGGAATATTGCTGATCGGCTAGCTTTTGCGGAAGTGATTGCCACGGGCAAGCCTTTGGTGGCACCGATGGATGAAACCTACTCTGCTTTTGGGCTTGATCCTAGCGATACGACCACCGTAGAAAGCTATTTGCAAGAATACTTTGAGCGAATTATGAAGAAGCTGCGCGAGTTAGATTATGACAAACAGAAAAAGCAAAAGAAAAAATCAGACAACCTGGATAAGAAGCGGAATTATCCCCGTTTCTAGCGATCGCGCTGTTTACTCACTTGTGATTTAGCTAAAAAGCGATCGAGTCGATTACCGAGAATGGTATAGTCCTTTATACCTATTGATTAGCCCCTAGCCAAACTTTGACGTGCCTAAAGCTGGCATCATCTACAACGATATTAAGCCCGCTGCTTGTCGCATTGCCGAAGAAATTAAAGACAAGCTGCTTTCTCGTGGCTGGGAAGTTCATCTTGCCACGGGTGTTGGCGGAATGTTGGGCTATTCAAACCCAAACGGTCCAGTTTGTAACACTCCGATCGATAGCCTAAATCCGCCTGGATTCGATCGCGATATGACATTCGCCGTTGTTTTAGGCGGAGATGGCACGGTGCTGTCTGCTTGCCGACAATTGGCTCCCTATGGCATTCCTCTACTAGCAGTCAATACTGGGCACATGGGTTTTTTGACTGAAACCTATGTCAACCAACTGCCAGAGGCTTTAGAAGCTGTCCTGGCAGATCTTTACCAGGTTGAAGAACGCTCTACCCTTTTGGTACAACTCTTTCGAGAAAAGCACCTTTTGTGGGAAGCGCTATCCCTAAACGAAATGGTGATTCATCGAGAACCACTGACTAGCATGTGCCATTTTGAGGTAGAAATTGGTCATCATGCCCCTGTAGATATTGCAGCGGATGGGCTGATTGTTTCCACCCCAACCGGATCGACGGCTTATTCTCTCTCTGCTGGCGGACCCGTGATTACGCCCGGTGTGCCTGTCCTACAATTAGTGCCGATTTGCCCCCATTCTCTTGCCTCTCGTGCCTTGGTGTTTGCCAATAGTGAACCCGTCACCATTTTTCCGGCGAATACCACTCGACTGGTTATGGTGGTCGATGGCAATGGCGGATGCTATGTGCTGCCAGACGATCGCGTCCGAATCGAGCGATCGCCCTTCAATGCCCGCTTTATCCGGTTGCAACCGCCGGAGTTTTTTCATGTTTTGCGCGAAAAGCTGGGTTGGGGATTGCCCCACATCGCAAAGCCAACCTCAGTGGAATTGCCCTGAACCGGAAACAAAAATCAAAATATTAGAGTCAAATTGAATTGAAAATCTACACTTAAACAGAAAATTAGACAGAGAAAACCAACTTAGCTAAAAGATTATGTTAAAACAGAGTGACGATAGGAATTAATACCTAGCCATCTAACCAGTTATTTTGTAATCAACTATTTTGATTGCCCTTTGTGAACCTTTCTCCCGTGCTTATGAATACCGCAACTGCCGATAGTACTCAAATTCTGTTAATCGAAACCGATGAAACTCTTGCTCAAAGTGTCAGTGTAGATCTGCAAGAATCTGGTTACGAAACCGCGATCGCCCAAGATGCTATCAGCGGGTTGCGAAAAATTTCAGCAGCGCAGCCTTTGCTGGTTGTGGTCGATCGCATGTTAGCCGGAGAATCAGGGATATGGTTTTGCAATCGTCTCCGGGCAACAGGAGCGCGAGTGCCCATTCTAATGCTGATGGCACGAGATACTATCGAAGATCGGGTTGCATGTTTGGAATCAGGAGCCGATGATTATTTTCTTAAACCCTATCGAGCAGATGATTTTTTGAAGTTGGTACGGCTTTATTTGAAATCGGATGAGGACACCACCGAAAAATTGCGGTTTGGCGATTTGGGATTAGATCTGGCAACTCGTCGAGCGATTCGGAACAACCGCACGATTGACCTAACCATGAAGGAATTTGAACTGCTTAAATACTTAATGGAACATCCACGCGAAGTGCTAACCCGCGAACAAATCTTAGAAAACGTTTGGGGCTATGACTTTGTGGGCGAATCGAATGTGATTGAAGTCTATGTCCGCTATCTGCGCTTAAAAATTGAGGATGAGGGCGAAAAGCGGCTGATTCAAACTGTGCGTGGCGTAGGTTACGTTCTCCGTGAAGCGTAATATTGAAGAGGCATCATGTTGAAGCTAATTTTTCAGAAACAAATGGGGCAGCAGAATAGAATCAGCGATCGCACGCAGCGGCACTACACATCAATCGTTTCAGGAAGTGTGTTGGTGCTTGGGCTATTGATCAGCGGCTGCTCCACTCCAGTTGCATCGGTTCCGCCTGCCAAGAATATTCCTCAACCATCAGAATTTTCTTTACAGCTAGCCAAGGTAGGGCAAATGTTACCTGTTTCTGCCCAAGTTCAAGTTGGCGACCAATTGATTCAACTAGAAGTAGCGCGTACCGTTGAGCAGCAGTCGATGGGATTGATG
>CASBQE010000043.1 GCA_949127665.1 Synechococcales cyanobacterium PMM_0083 | reverse complement strand
TAGGTCAAACCTGAGATGCTGATCAAATCTTCACGGGTGTATTCCTCGTTGGGCTGAATGTGGTTTAGTAAACGCGATCGCGTTTTCCGTCCTTGGTTGGTCGTTTCGTAGATGGAAATCATAAGTTATAAAAATCTTGTTCTCTCTGTCCTGTCTTTTACCCCCTAGAGTGGGCAAGGGAACAAACACGGGGGTTAAACCAAGTTCATCAATTTTTCATACTCTGATGAAGTACCGGTCAAGACTGACTGAGATCCAATTGTGATCTCAGCAGATGAGAATCCCCAAAAGACTTGCCAGGTAAAAGGTTTAGCTTGCAAATATACATATTGGGGTAGTAGGGGTCGTGAGTTCGAATCTCGCCGCTCCGATAGGTTGAAACCGCTCATGTTGGGCGGTTTTGCCATTTTAAAGGGTGGCGGTCATGGGTGATCTGTTCTCAGAGGATATCTGGGAAGTGCCACGGTTGGAGTTTGATGGGCAGCCTTTGATTAAGTAGCGGTGAGTGCGCGATCGCGATGACAAAGACCCCACTCACCATTCGTCAATCGCCACTCGCCTGATACTCTAAAAAGAAGATTGATGGCGATAGGAATAGAATTATCAATATGAATTATCTTGTGGCTGTGCTGAGCGATCGCATTCAAGTGGAGGCTGCTTACTCCGCTTTGGAAGCAAAAGGGCTACCAATGACGGGCATTACGATTTTAGGACGGGGCTATAAAAGTGCAGATGAATATGGGTTAATCGATCCGAAAGAGCAAGCCTCTCGTTCTGCGAAACTAATGTCTTTTTGGTTAGTTCCCTTTGGGTTTGCAGCCGGATTCTCCTTCAGTTCGATCACCAATCTAAATACCTTTGCTTGGGCGGGAGAAATAGGCGATCACATCATTGGGGGCTTGTTGGGTGCGGCTTCTGGGGCGATGGGCAGCTTTTTGGTAGGCGGTGGCGCAGGGCTTGCCTTTGGTAGTGGTGATGCCTTGCCTTATCGCAATCGCCTGAGTGCGGGTAAGTATCTGATTGTTGTGAAAGGTTCAGAGGTTTTAATCCGCCAATCAACGGCAATTTTACGACAGTTTGAGCTAGAAAATATTCAGGGCTATGAGGAAATGTGATAGACATCACCTCATAAGAACCACACCATCACTTTTAATCCGTAATACAAGAGCCACACTAAGGACAATGAATCTGTTCCTAAAGTCGGTCTTGTTGTTATGTCTGAGTCACTTCCCCATCGCTACTCTGCAATCATCCACGCGATCGCCATTACATCCGCTTTAGCGATCGCTTCTGGTGCAGTTCCATCCAATCTGGCTTCGCTAAATCATCTGCAAGCCTTCCGTATTGATATGCAAGTTCAGCGCTAAATATCAAAAATAATCTCTTTCGCTTGGTTTAGACTCGCGCCATAGCCAAACTTCCCTAAACTAGGAAGCAAACAAGTCATAAATAAACCAATGGTGCGTTTAAAGCTTTGGCAATGGGCAGTTTTAGGACTTCCGATCGCGGCGATCGTCGGTTTTTTGCTAATCGCCTCAGGCGTTCAAATTCATACCTGGGGGCTGAGTTGGGTTTGGGCAATCTTCACCGTGATGCTGGTTGGCTGGCGATTTTTGCTAGTGAAATGGACTCGCCCTGCTGTAGATCCCCTAGAAATCGTGATGGCAGTCAAGCAAGAACTGGAAGCTGAGATCGATAGCACTTCTAGCTTGACTGGAGGCATTGATCAAACAACAGAAGCCGCGTTGCAGCAGATTTTGGAGGCTGTGCAAAACGATCCGCCCGTATGGGAAGATTGGTCAACCTTTTGGCAGCGCTGTCAGGAATTGGTGACCGCGATCGCCCAGGTTTATCATCCCGAAGTCAAACGACCGCTGCTCAACATCTATATTCCCCAAGCCTACACGTTAATTCGGGGCACCGTGGAAGACATGGATCAATGGATGGACAAGCTCTCTCCCGCGTTGAACCAAGTGACTGTCGGGCAAGCAGTGGAAGGCTACGAGATTTATCGCAAGTTAGAACCCTCGGCACGGAAACTATTGCGCGTTTGGAACTGGGCACAATGGTTCTTAAACCCGGTGACGGCAATTGCCCGACAAGCCACGCAACGCCACGGCAATCAGGCAAGCCAACAGCTATTGGTTAACTTGAGTCAGCTTTTGAAGCAGGCGGCACTGCGAAATTTGAGCAATCAGGCGATCGCGCTCTACAGCGGCAAACTGCCCGTTTTAGAAGCCGTTGCTCCCCTGACGATTCCCGCCGTCAAAACTCAAACTTTACAAGAGATTCTTTCCCAGGCAGAGCCTCTAGAACAGGTTGAACAAAAGCCAGTCAATATTTTGCTGGTGGGTCGGACTGGCGCGGGTAAAAGTAGCTTAATCAACACCCTATTTGTGGAAGATAAAGCCGCTGTAGATCTACTGCCTAGCACCGATGCGATTCAAGCCTATCACTGGCAATCCAGCACAGGCGACGCATTGACTCTGTGGGATACTCCCGGCTATGAGCAGGCAAATCGCGCCGACTTTCGCGATTTAGTCATTGATCGCGCTACGGAATCCGACGTGCTGCTGTTGGTCACGCCGGCACTCGATCCAGCCTTGCAAATGGATGTGGATTTTCTGACGGATGTGAAGGCAATGATACCGGATTTACCCGCGATCGCCGCCGTCACCCAAGTCGATAAGCTGCGCCCGATTCGTGAATGGAACCTTCCCTACGATTGGCAAGCAGGCGATTCACCCAAAGAAACAGCAATTCGAGAGGCAACTCAATATCGCGCCGCTCAACTCAACAAATTTTGCAATTGGGTGCTGCCCGTAGTCACTGGAAACATTGAAATCGGACGAGTTGCTTGGGGACTGGAAGCGTTGTCTTTAGGCTTAATAGACGCGATCGCCCCAGCCAAGCAACTCCGCCTAGCCCGCTTTCTCCGCAACTTAGAAGCCCGCACCGCCGCCGCCGCCAAAATCATCGATCGCTACACCTTTCAAATGGCGACCACTCAGGGATTAGCCGCCCTGCTCAAAAGCCCCGTTCTCACCTTTATCGCCACCCTCACCACCGGCACCCCTACCCTCGCCTACTTACTCGCCGAACAAATTCCGATCGAACAGTTGCCCGTCGTGATTGGCAAACTCCAAATGGCATACGATTTATTTTCCTTGCTCAGCGCCGACAACCCCAACGCCCGTAACTTCGACCTGCTAGCCCTTTGGTCAATTTTGCTAGATAACACTGCTTCACCCGAACTCAACGCTTGGGCATTTGGGCACGCGATCGCCGAATACTGGACTCAATCACTCACCGCAGACCAGCTACAGCAGCGGTTTCAGCATTATTTACAGGAAGCAGGAAAGCGTTGAGTAAAAGGGTTTCAGGTTCCGGGTTTCAGGCTGCGGGTGTCGGGTGTGTCGAAGCTCTCACTTTAACCCCTGCTCCTTACTCAAATCGGCAGTTCCAAAATAAAAGAAGTTTGCTGGTTGCCACTAAAAACCGAAAGCTTAGCACCTAGATGATCTGACATTTTTTTGACTAGCGCTAACCCAAGCCCGGTGCCGCCGTGCTTCCAAGGGTCGTTGTTGGGGATGCGGTAAAACTTGTCAAATATGCGATCGCGCTCATCCTCAGAAATCTCAATTCCGGTGTTGGTCACACAAATTTGCAGACTCGTGGGATCAAGGTTAGCGCGATCGTCTTCAGAAGAATGGATGACTTGAAGCGAGTTTTGATCGATCTGCTCAGAAATTACTTGGGCTGAAAGCGTAATACTTTCTCCTGCTGGGGTATATTTGCAGGCATTGTTCAGTAGCTCAGTTAAAATTCGCTCTAGATAGTGCAGGTCTGTTGCTAGGGTCGGAAGCTGGCTCGGAATGTCTGTTTGCAGGTGTTGATTTTGCGCCTCAACGCGAGCGAGGAAGGGTTCTGTCAAGTGACCCAGCCAAGGGGCTAAGTCAATACTCGTCATCGTCAAGGGTTCAACTCCCGCATCTAGGCGCGTCAGATCTAACAAATCATTGATCAAATGAATTTCGCGGTGGCATTCGTGTTGCAGGATATGAAAGTAGCTAGCCGCTTTGCTAGAGGTATCTTCAAGAATGCCGGTCGGTTTTAAAACCATTTCTAAGAGTTGGGTTGCCAGTTTGATGTTGGCAATCGGCGATCGCAACTCATGGGAAACCGTGCTGAGAAAATCATCTTTCAATACGTGCAGCCGTTCTAAATTTTCTACCTGCTGCTGCACTTCTTGATAAAGTCGGGCTTGGCGCAGGGCGATCGCGCATTGATTGGCAACCTGCTGCACCAACCGAATTTCCAAACTATCAAACCATTCTGATCGCGGCTTAAATAGCCAAAGGGTGCCAAATACGCCCTGGTCATCGATTAAAGGACAGTTTAAAATTGCAAACCGACCACCGATATTCCGGGTGATCGACTGAGAAAATGGCAGCACACAAAATTGAAAAGGATTGCCTTGTAGTGTTTGTTGGTAAAGCGCAGGTAAGACATCTAGACTGACCACTTCACCTTGGGCAGATGCAATGTCAGCATCACGATATTCATAAAGGATGGTTTCTGTGTTTGCCTCATGGTCAAAAATGCCCACATCGCAACAGATCAGCCCTAGCCCGGTTGCCACTTCCTCCACAGCCGCTTGCAAAATTTGCTCTTCATCAAAACTGTCACGCACGCGATCGGTAATTCCTTTTAGCAATGCTTCATAGTCCAGCATGGTTTGAAGCTGGCTTGTGCGCTCCTCTACTCGACTTTCTAAAACGGTATTGTGTTCTTGAAGCTGTTTTTGGAGGTTGCGAATGGTGAGTTGATTTTCTACTCGTGCTAAAACTTCTTCTACCTGAAAGGGTTTAGTGATGTAATCTACTCCGCCTACTTCAAATGCTTTTACTTTGTCAAACACATCATGAAGGGCACTTAAAAAGATAATTGGAATATTACAGGTTTGTATGTCAGCTTTCAGGTGCTGGCAGACTTCGTACCCATCCATTCCTTCCATGCGAATGTCTAGCAAAATCAAATCGGGGGGTGCAGAGTTAACCGCCGCCAGCGCCAATCGTCCATTTCGTACTTTTCTGACCTCATGTCCACGCGCACTCAGCATTGCCGACAAAACCCGGAGGTTATCAGGCACATCATCGACAACTAGAATGTCTGCTTTTGGCGCAAGTTGCATGGTTTAAAGGTCAACTAATTAGCTTCGATCTTGATCATAGTCGCCAAGCGAAATTCATCCGCGCAGGTTGCCGAATTTGGTAGTTTATCTGCGGTAAGCAAATGCTCGTAAGAGTATAAAACGAAACCCCTACGAGCGTTAAATGAGCCGCTATGCCAGGGTTGTATAGCCGTTGAAGTAATCTTGCAGTTGGCGATCGTGATCGTGAGAAAGGGTGCCAATGGGGATTGCTTCTGGTGGAAAGGCTTGGATGTCTAAAACTTCTCGTGGATCTTGAATGTGCATTGTTCCTGTCGCATCAACTTCTACCACCACACAAATCGAATGCACCCGACCATCCCGTTCTGGAGATGAATAAATTCCAACTAGGCGGCGCACTTTGGCAAGGTTAAGTCCGGTTTCTTCTTCTAATTCACGCAGCACGGTGGTTTCAATATCTTCGCCCCAATTGACCATGCCGCCAGGAAGTGCCCATTTGCCGTTGTCTCGCCGTTTTATCAACACAATCTGACCATCAGGCAACAAGGGAATAATGCTGGTGCCTGTAACGGGATGGCGAAAAATAATGCCTAAGACCGTTTGTGCAAAATGCCATAACTGACCCATAAGCTAAAGTAACTGCCATAGCAGAATATTGAGAGAACACTGTAAGAAATAACATTGCGATCGCAGGGTGAGGTAATCATGAACCCACTCTGCAATGTGATAACACTAAAAAAAAATAATGGGTAGATCCAGTGCGATCGCGTTGGATCTATTTGCCATTCTAAACTGGGCAAATGCTTCAGCCCATATCTGCGAGAACCTGTTGAATGTGAGCGTCAGGTTTGACTTTTTTATAGATTTTGGCGATCGCTCCTTCGGGGCTAATCACAAAGGTATTGCGAGTAATGCCCAGATATTCTTTACCCATAAATTTCTTTAAGCCATAGCTCTCGTAAGCGGTGGCAACGGTTCCGGCTTCATCGATCAACAAGGGAAAAGGTAGGTTGAATTTTGCAGTAAATTTGTCGTGAGATTTTGCATCATCCGTGCTGACTCCTAATACAACGACATCCCGATTTTGAAACTCAGCGTAGGAGTCGCGAAAGGCGCAGGCTTGCTTGGTGCAGCCAGGAGTGTTGTCGCGAGGATAAAAATATAAGACGACCCGCTTGCCTTGCAAATCAGCCAGACTAATGATGTTGCCTTGAGCATCCGGCAAACTGAAATCGGGAGCGCGATCGCCAACATTTAAAACCATAATTAGAAATCAGTAAAATACTTGCTGCAAATTTTCTATTATGGAGCGAAACGGTGAACGCGATCGCTGGAACCTCTTTATCCTGTGTTATCGTACTCGAACATATTGAACAGCTTGCAAGAATAGGCGTTATGACTAGTAGTTCTCGCACCCCAGACGATAAGCTCGACCGATTAATTGCTCAGGTTGGTCGCCTGACAGAAGCAATCACAGTAGGGTTTCATGACTCTCGTGAAGAGTTTCAGAATTTTCGAGGAGAATTGGCTGAGTTGAAGGAAATAACTAAGCAACAAACTGAAAACACAGCAAGGCTAGTCAGAATTGTAGAGATGCTGATTCAGAAGAATGAAGCCAGTGCATAACTGGTAGCACAAGCTGTAACTAACAAAGAAACAGGCAGGCTTTTACAAGGCTGCCTGTTTTTAAATGGAAAGATCCTTATGTCTCTACACAGCCGCTAGTTCAGGGCGCTTGCTGTGACGAATGCTCTCGATCGCCGCTGCATAATCGGGCGCATTGAACACCGCCGACCCCGCCACGATCGCATTTGCGCCCGCTTCTATTACCTGCCAAGCATTGTTTCCCTTCAAGCCACCATCCACTTCAATCCAAGGATCAAGACCGCGCTCATCGCACAGTTGGCGCAGCTTGCGAATTTTGGTCAGCGTCGAAGGAATGAAGCTTTGACCGCCAAACCCAGGGTTAACGCTCATCAACAGAATGATGTCGCATAGATCCAACACTGGCTCTAGCAGTTCCAACGGGCTACCCGGATTGAGCACCGCGCCCGCTTTTTTGCCTAATTCCTTAATTTGTCCCAATGCCCGATGAATGTGAATGGTCGAACTCGATTCTGCATGGACTGAGATGTGATCAGCTCCGGCTTTGGCAAAATCTGCCACATAGCGCTCTGGCTCCACAATCATCAAATGCACGTCCAACGGCTTTTGGGTGGTGGGGCGAATGGCTTCTACGATCAATGGACCAATAGTGATATTGGGCACAAAGCGACCATCCATCACATCCACATGAATCCAATCTGCACCCGCCGCATCTACAGCGCGAATTTCATCTCCTAACCGACTAAAATCTGCCGACAGAATGGAAGGGGCGATCGCGATCGCTTTTTGCGATGTGGTCATGGTGTTCTCTATCTCCTGCGTCCTAGAATGTAGTTATTTTAACAATTTGAAAACGTCTGACAAGCTGCTGATTCAGCCTTCATAAAGGATTGTGCCACGATCTTGCCCCGACGAAGCTGTTGTTTAGGCAATGTGCGACTGAAATAATGCGACTGAAATAAGATGAGAAAACTGGAAGTTATTTCAGAAGATGTCTATTGAAAGTGATGAATCCAGTCAATTTTGGGTTGGAGATGAGCAGCAATATTAATGGATAGGCACAAGATTAGCCCCTACAGATTTGCCAAACCTTAGATTTTGCCAGCAAACACTCGTTCGGCGGGTCCCGTCATATATAGGTGATTGTCCGTTGCCGACCATTCAATCAGCAGGCAGCCACCGGGAAGCTCAATGGTGGCACTGCGATCGCAGCGATCGGTTAGCACTGCTGCCACCAGTGACGCGCAAGCACCGGTTCCACACGCCAAGGTAATGCCAGCCGCCCTTTCCCAGACGCGCATCTTCAAGTAATCCGATCGCACGACCTGAATAAATTCCACGTTAATTTTCTTGGGAAACGCAGGATGACATTCAATTTGAGAACCGATTGCTGCCAACGAAATGCCTGCCACATCGTCCACAAAGGTTACGCAGTGGGGGTTACCCATGTTAACGCAGGTCACGTCCCAAGTTTTTCCGGCGGCTTCCAGCGGTTGATTCACCACGGGTTGATCCGGTTGCCCTAAAGTAGTCGGAATTTCCACTGCCCGTAAGATCGGTTCACCCATGTCTACCGTAATTAGCCCATCGGCGGTTAATTTTGGCGTAATCAGTCCGCCCAAAGTATCAATCGTGTAAGAGCGCGGCTCGGTGATGCCCTCCAAATCGGCAATGAAGCGAGCTAGGCAGCGAATGCCATTTCCACACATTTCTGGCTCTGAACCATCGCAGTTAAACATCCGCATGGTGTAGTCGGTGCCATTTTGACCCGGCAGCGCGAAAATTACACCATCTGCGCCAATGCCAAAGTGGCGATCGCACAGCGTTGCGGCTTGTGCTGGCGTAAGGCGGGGTTCATCGGACATCCGATTATCAATCAGAATGAAATCGTTTCCTAATCCGTGGTATTTGACGAACTCGATTGGCATGATGGTCTGGATAAATGTCTAAACAGAGTGCATTAGTCGAAGAAAAATAAGCTATAAATCGTGAGGGTAGAGTTGTACGGGTTAAAATTTCAGCATTGCGCTGTGACATTCAAACCGACGACTTGAAATCTAACCTTCCTTCATGGGGTATCAGCAATGACCACAGAATTAGAAACAGCGCTTCCTAGTATTCGCCAAATTCAAAACTTGATTCGGGATGGCAAGGAAGTTGAGCTAAAGCTGGTTACAGGCGACTTATTAGCCGGAAAAATTAGCTGGCAAGATAATTATTGCATCTCTCTCACAGATCAGTATGACCAACCCACCATTGTTTGGCGGCAAGCGATCGTCTATCTCAAACCCCGGATGTAAAAAAGCTGAATCTAAAAGGGCTGAATTTGCCACCTAGCGCCACACAAATTACTGTAGTGAACGGTTATAGAAGGGCAGTATTACCTTGTGCGCCGATTTTTACTGCCTTCGATACGACGACGCGAAATTGTATTTATGACGCATTCCAATCTGGAATGGCGTAGCGTCACTGTTCCTCTAGATCTCAATCCGGTGGACATTGCTTTGATTCAAACCAAGGTGCGCTTTGTTTCAGCCATCTCTCTCGATAGGATTGGACTATTATCCTTGCCGTATTCGCAACCACACCCATCACCGAGCAGGCGACTACACAGTGATAACTTAGCAAGCTTACATGGGCAGTTTAGCAGTGGCGATCGCTTAAGCAGAGCGTTGGCGACGACGCAAGTAGCGCAAGCCTGCTCCAGCTAGCATGACTCCGGCGATCGCGGTTGGTTCAGGCACGGCGACACTAGTTTCGACGACTCTGCCAAATAGGAACGCTTGATTCGTCATCCCCCCTTCTTCTGAAATAAACCCATTCACTGGGGTGCCAGTAGGCGTTGGGCTAAAACCTAATAGCTCTAAGGTATAAATTTTGTCGTATACGGTAAAAGAGTTGTTGGAAATTGGTGTGGCAAAAGAGATTTTGTCAGAACATCCCAATGCATTATTGGGTGAATAGGGACAGGGATTTAACGCATTGTTCGTTTCATCGATCGCCAAATCAAACAAAAATGCTTGCGCTGGTACAGGCAAACTTCCACCAAAATCTAGATTGAGCGTTAGACCAACGGAGGTTGGCACAAATCCATAGATGGGATTGTTAAAGTGACGTAAGGTGCCGAGATTGAGAACGTCACCAAACGAGGCGGCTAGGCTAGATTCGCCAGCAAACCCCAGACCACTCTGGCTTTCGATGCCGCTGGTAAAAGCACCCCTGCCCCAACGAATTTGGTTTTCTGAGCCAACGCTCTGATACGCCACTTCAGGATTGGCGATCGCCTCCCAGGAGCCGGAAGTGCTGAAGGTAAATGCCTGAACGGGTGATGCCGCAATGATTACCAGCGCAGTTGCAGAAGCAACCTGCCAAAACGTTTCTATAGTCAGCCGCATGATTAAACCTACCTATGAAAACTGGACACAAGCTGCTGTAGATGCAATTTTCCCGCTGTCGAAGCCTGCCTAACAAGCCCATATAAGCGTTTGACAGATAAGCGTTTGACAGACGCAAAGGTCAAAAAGTTCAGTCTGTAGAATCTAATGCCAGTATATTCACTGCCCAAGCCACTCAACTGGGGTTCATCGTTTCTTTAAATTGTAAATTTTGTGACACTATTCTTTGGTGTTAGTGCTGTGATAGGAACTGTTGCAGCAGTGCGATCGCGATCGCGGGTTGTTCCAAAGACAGCAATACACCAGAATTCGGCACCTTCACAAAGGCTTGAATATAAGTCGAATTGAGCTTGGCAACCCGCTGCCCCAAATCGGCGTTGATAAATTGGGCATTCTCTCCCCAGACAATCGTGGTCGGCGTTGTTAATTGAGGAACATAACTTGCCAGGTCAAAATATAGATCGCCCCGCAAAAATGCCAGAGCAGAATATTGGGCGTTGGGCTGCTGTGCTGATTCTAAATAGGCTGCCACCATTTCTGGAGAGACTCGGTTGGGATTAGCAAACAAAAACCGTTCTAAAAAACTACGCACTGCCACTTGATTCATTGCGCCGATGCTATAAATCAGTTGATCCAACAAAGGCAACCCGATCGCTTGCAAAGGCAATCGTCGTCCCGCATCTTGCCCCAAATCGGCGAAGCCAGAAGGACAAACCAAAAACAGTGCTTTGAACAAGTCAGGACGTTGTGCCGCAAGGCGTAGGGCGATCGCGCCCGTTAAAGATGATGCGACTACAATAGCAGGGCGATCGCAGGTCTCCTTCAAAAACTCGGTGAGCATCATCAGGTAATCTTCTACCCGATAATCTCGCACTGGATGGGCAGACTGCCCCCAGCCAATCAAGTCAGGAGCCATCACCCGATACGCATCCAAAAATGCTGGATAAACTTTTGACCATTCATACGCAGAAGCGCCGCCGCCAAAGTTATGCAAAAAGATCAGCGGTTGGGCATCGGGCGCTGGCAACGACCAAGGTGCGCCCATCGGAACGTAACATACTATTTCGCCCAAAGACGTTTGAACAATCTGCTGCCCCATACCGGGCGGATGAAACTGAAGCATAATTAATGTGCCCGATAGTTAATGTGCTTGATTTAAAAAAACTGAACTAAATTCAACATACGCAGAATTTCGCCGTAAAATCGATCAGAAAATTTAAAAGCTTTTACCTCGTCAGGGAAACTGTATATGAAAATCTCTCAGCGTCAATACATTTCAATCCTTCCCCTGGCGATTTTGCTTGCCCTCGCAGCATTTCCCAAGCTTCAGGGAAGTGGGTTTCTCTTGCCTGTGCTTGCCCAATCTCCGACCTCCACATCCTTTCCGCCTCCAGGCGCAGTGCCAGCAGAAACAACGGTTCGGGTAGAAGGCTCAAGCAGCATGGCAGCCATTACTCAAGCGTTAAAGCAAGGGTTTGAGCAGCAATATTCAGGAGCCAAAGTAACTCTGGCAACCGTGCCAACTAACAATGCCCTGCAAGCATTGAAAGCGGGCAAGATTGATGTTGCGGCTAGTGGTCGCCCGTTGACTAAGGAAGAAGCAGCGACGGGATTGGTAGCGGTTCCAGTGGCTCGTCATAAAATTGCCCTATTTGTGAAAGAAGAAAATCCCTTCAAAGGCACATTAACGATTGAACAATTTGCCCAGATTTTTCGAGGGGAAACCACTAATTGGGCAGATGTAGATGGCACTGATGCACCGGTGAGGTTGGTCGATCGCCCAGAAACGAGCGATACCCGTCAGGCATTTTTAAACTATGACGTATTTCAAGGGGCAGCCTTTAAAGCTGGAGAATCGGCAATCACGGTTGCAGAAGATCGAACCGCAGCGGTGATCGCCAAATTGGGAAATGATGGACTTGGCTATGCGATCGCCGAGCAAGTGATCAATCAACCAGGCATCCGGATTGTTTCCCTTTATGACACCTTCCCCGACAATCCCAAATATCCCTTTTCTCAACCGCTGTCATACGTTTACAAAGAACCCCCCAGCCCAGCAGTACAAGCCTTTTTAGGCTATGCAGCAACTCCAGCGACTGCTGTTCAAATCGAGAAAGCCAGAGTTCAAGCAGCCAAACTGCCAGAAACAGGCACAGTTGCCGCTGTTCCTAACAATTCCCAGACCCCAACTGATTCTGCCAATCGCGGGGATGGCAACGACAATAATGGATTGGGCTGGCTATGGTGGCTGTTGCCGCTTTTTGGGTTGCCGCTCCTTGCCTGGTGGCTAAAAGGACGGATGGGCGCGGCTCCCGTTGCAGCGGTCGGCGCTGCTGCGGTTGGGCAGCCCCAAAACAGCCGCATTATCCTCACCCCACGAAACTGTCGCGATGCTTATGCCTATTGGGAAGTTCCTGAAGCCGCCAAAAAAGCGCTGCAAGATCAGGGAGGCAAACAACTTCTGTTGCGGCTTTATGATGTGACTGGCATCGATGTTAAACATCAGCCGCCACACAGTATGCGCCAGTTTGAGTGCCGCGAAGGAATGCAAGATACTCACCTGCCGATCGCCCTAGACGATCGCGATTATTTGGTGGAACTAGGGTATGTCACAGAAGACGATCGCTGGCTTCCCTTAGCCCATTCCGTCCCAGTGAGAGTGCCTCAATGCCATCCTGGAGGACAAGACTTTGAGACTGGCGCGATCGCGGCAGCAGCCGGAATGACCGGAGCGATCGCCTATAAAGCGGGCGATCGCGAAAAAGTCGCTGCGCCCATTGATCAGCCAGTTTACACCAGTGCCGACTGCCGCATTATTCTCACCCCACGCAATTGCCGCGATGTTTATGCCTATTGGGAACTGTCTCAAGCAACGCAAATGGAACTAGAACTACAG
>CASBQE010000042.1 GCA_949127665.1 Synechococcales cyanobacterium PMM_0083 | reverse complement strand
TAAAAGAGTCGGGCTGAAGGCGGTCAACAGTTGCCGAATGAGGGCGGATTCCTGCAAAATCCGCTCCGACCACTGTTCATGATGGCAGCTAAAAATTTCTTCGGCAGTATGGCTAAAGGGACCATGCCCAATATCATGCAACAATGCGCCACACAGCACCACTACCCGGTAGGGTTGCAGTTGGGGATGGGCTTTGGCAATGCGATCGAAGGCACGACGGGCGATCGCCATTACGCCAATCGAGTGAGTGAAGCGGGACGATTCTGCACCGTGAAAAGTCAGACTCGCTGCACCTAGCTGGCGAATCCGACGCAGGCGTTGAAAGGCAGGAGTATCAATTAGCCGAATGAGCAGCGCCTCAATTGGATCGCTACCATCTAACGCGATCGCGCCATGCAATGGGTCGTGATAAGTTCGTCCAGAATTAGGCAGCACCAGCAACCATTGATGGGGTGGTCAAAAACTCCACTGCCGCCTCATATTGGCGATCGCGCTGCGTTCCCAATGGAGTAATCGCAAGTGGATCGAGCGGCACGATCACATCGGGTTTAATTCCCTGTTTGTTGATATCAATATGATCAGGTGTTTGGTATTTGGCAACCGTCACCGCCAAACCCGCCCCATCAGATAAATCAAACAGCGATTGAATCAACCCTTTGCCAAACGTTCGCTCTCCTATGATTGTGGCACGCTGATTGTCTTTCAGGGCACCCGCTAAAATTTCGCTGGCGCTTGCCGTTCCTTGATTCACCAACACCACTAGTGGATCTTTGGTTAACGCTTGCCCCGTCGCTTCAAAACTGCCTTCGATCCCCTGACGGTTGACGGTGTAGACAATCGTGCCTTCATCCATCCACAATCGGGCGATTTCAATCCCTGACAGCAACAATCCACCAGGATTACTGCGGAGATCCAACACGTAAGCTTCGGCTCCCTGTTTTTCGAGTTGATTAATCGCTCGACTTACTTCTGCGGTTGCGTTGGCGTTGAATTGAGCCAGCCGGACATAGCCGATTTTTGTTTTAGGACGTTCTGCCGACTGACTATCCGCGACTCTCAGTTCAAACGTGACTGGATTTAAGGCAATGCGATCGCGGACAATTTCTACAATCAACGGCTCACTATCCGTTCGTTGAATCGTCAACACCACCCGGCTTCCCGTAGCCCCTCGCATTCTTTCTGCGGCTTCATCCAAGCTCAGACCCGCTGTTAGAACTCCATCAATTTTTAAGATGGTATCGGCGGGTTTTACGCCTGCGCGATCAGCGGGAGAACCTGCGATCGGGGCAATCACTTTCAATACTTTCGTTTCTGCCTCCAGCGAAATTTGCAGCCCCACTCCCGTCAGTTCACCGGATGTGTTCGTTTGCAAACTGCGATATTGATCGGGTTTCAACAATCGAGTGAATGGATCATCTAGCCCCGCCAGCATTTTCTGAATCGATGAATAGGCAGACTCATGATCAGGTATTGCTTGCTTCAGGGCTTTTTGCCGCACGAGCCACCAATTTTGGTGATTAAAGGTATCGTCTACGTAAGCCCGATCCACGAGCCGCCATGCTTCTGATACGAGACGCTGCTCCTCAGTCAGGGCGATCGCGGGAGATGCTAAGCCTCCAAACATAAAACTTACAGCTAACAGCAGCAAAAATAGCTGTTTCACCCAAAATATCCTTCGTTTCATAAAAGCTAATTCAAAAAATTTGATCAAAACTTTTTTGCTCTCAAAGTTTTAGTAGAGATTGACCAGTGTAGCGATTCATAAACAAAACTTTGTCTTAGCTTAAGAATTTTCTAGCGAGGAAGCAACTAAAACTGATCATTTCTATTGTTAAGTCGGTAAATTTACAGAAATATAACTCACCCTTCAAGCATAAAACGGTTGTTCAGATTAAAAACTGGCTCGATATTCCTTTTTCTATCAAGCCAAATCCCGCTTCAGGTAGAAACCGCTTGGTGTCTGTGTTACATTCTTGTATGGACAGCAATACATTGTTAGGAATTCTTGCTTCATGTTCACCAAGCAGGTAACCGATTCAAAAGCTTACCAGTGGTTTAACGAGCGCCTCGAAATTGAGGCTCTCTCTGAAGATATCAGCAGCAAATACGTTCCTCCCCACGTCAATATTTTTTATTGTCTAGGCGGAATCACACTTGTTTGCTTTGTGATTCAGTTTGCCACTGGCTTTGCCATGACATTTTACTATAGACCTACGGTCGCAGAAGCCTTCCAATCCGTTGAATACATCATGAATGATGTCAACTTTGGCTGGCTAATCCGCTCCATTCATCGCTGGTCAGCCAGCATGATGGTGCTAATGATGATCCTTCACGTTTTCCGAGTTTATTTGACAGGAGGCTTTAAAAAACCTCGTGAACTGACTTGGGTGACTGGGGTTGTTTTGGCAGTCATTACCGTTTCTTTCGGTGTGACTGGCTACTCTCTCCCTTGGGATCAGGTGGGTTACTGGGCAGTCAAGATTGTATCTGGAGTTCCAGAGGCGATCCCCGTTGTGGGTGTGTTGATTGCCGATCTGCTCCGGGGTGGCTCTAGCGTTGGTCAGGCTACTTTGACCCGTTACTACAGTGCCCATACGTTTGTTTTGCCTTGGCTAATTGCAGTCTTCATGTTGTTGCACTTCCTGATGATTCGCAAACAAGGTATTTCTGGACCGCTCTAATGTCTTTCTACAGCAGATTTTGTTTATTCATCTCTGTTGAGTGCCATTAGGCGATCGCTCGAATTTCTACTCATTTTTCGCCGACCTTCTAGACTTAAGGAGTGCCTTTAGATATGGCAACAATTAAGAAGCCGGATCTTTCTGATCCAGATTTGCGCGCCAAACTAGCCCAAGGCATGGGTCATAATTATTATGGTGAGCCTGCCTGGCCAAATGACTTGTTATACGTGTTTCCCATTGTAATTTTGGGAACGATTGCTCTATGTGTAGGGTTGGCAGTGTTAGATCCCGCTTTGGTGGGTGAGCCTGCAAATCCCTTCGCCACTCCTTTGGAAATTTTGCCTGAGTGGTATTTGTATCCTGTGTTCAACATTTTGCGCGTTGTACCGAGCAAGCTGTTGGGTGTGGTTCTCATGGCTTCTGTTCCACTGGGTTTGATCATTGTTCCTTTTATCGAAAATGTGAACAAGTTTCAAAATCCTTTCCGCCGCCCTGTTGCAACTACTGTGTTTCTATTTGGAACCTTGGTAACCTTGTACTTGGGTATCGGTGCCACAATGCCTATTGACAAAGCGCTAACTTTGGGTTTGTTTTAAGGCTTTTTATTTTTAGTTAACACCTGTTGAATTCTTGAGGTGCTTTAGCGTCTGAGAATTTAATGGGTGTTGTCTATTTAAAGTAGATCTTGCCAAATTAGAGCTGGTTGCAAGGAAGTTTTCCACCGAGCTGAATCGGGAAACCGCACCATCTGCTTCTTTGCGATCGCGATTAGGATAGAAGAGTTAACTCAAAAGCAGATTAGGAGACGGCTGTGAACCAGAACAGCTTAAAAGATCTTCAACTTGGATTAGCAGATATAAGCCGTCTGCTGTTTCCGTTCTTGATAATTTGGCTACTAGGTGCGATCGGGTTGGGTTGGTTAGTCAAATCACTACTATTTCTATTCGGGCTAATATTGATTACTCCAGTCATAGCTTTTGTGGGCTTTCGATGGTGGCTCAAGCGCAATGTGATTCAGTCAGCTTGCCCAGTATGCAGCTTTGAATCTATGAACTTAAAGGGTGCAGAGTTTCGTTGTCCTAACTGTAATGAACCGCTGAAAATAGAGGATAAGCGCTTTGTGCGGCTTGTCCCTTCAGGCACAATTGAGGTGAGTGCTGTAGAAATTGAAACCAATGCTGCGGAAATTCCCATGAGACGCATTGAGGAACAGTAAGCGATCGATCGTTTGGCAAACACCCTAGACAATCGACCTTGTGTGATACGAACACAAGGTTTTTGACGGTTAATAGATCTAACTCAATTGGGCAGGGTTCTAATTTCGAGCAATCTGCAAGGTGTAAGAGTGACGACCATTTGCGCGATCGCCAACGTAGATTGAGTAGGTTCCTTTACGCCAGCGCCCTGAAATTTCAACCTTACCGTTTGAGTAATTATCTGCCGGAACGCAAAAGTTTTGTCCATTTGAACTACGGATCAATAATGCGGGTTCTCCACTGCCTTGCAAAACAAATCGTAGATCTACATTTTCTGTTACCTGAACCATATGATTAGGAACTGCGGCAATAAATCCGGCGCAGCCTCCTTCCTTCTGATTGCCACCCGATGTTCCATTCATTGGAGGCAGTTGTGAACTGGATGTAACAGTAATAGGTTGACTAAAAGCGATCTCAGCGCTTCCTAACAACGCGATCGCTATTCCTATGGGCACCATCAAGCAACGTTTTAAACTCCTCATTTTCATTCCTTTCACCAGAAACACATCAATTACCTCAAGTATCACAAGTCCTTAAATCACTGCTTTCTATAAAGAGCCTGTTCCCAAAGTGGCACTCTATTTAGTAAAAAAATCCTCACAGTAATAAGACATCTCTCTTTTTGTTAGCTGTTATGCAAACGAGTTCATCCTTTTCGTCCGATCAACAGCAGAGCCTTTTTTTGATTCACGATCGCCTCTGCATTGAGTATGGCTGTCCGATCGCCTACTTTCACAATCTTGATCCGCTGAGTGAGTTAGTTGCATCGCTGCTATCGCACCGCACGAAAAATAAGGACTCCCATAAAGGATTCCAGCAATTAATCGAGCGATTTCCAACGTGGGAGTTAGTTAGGGATGCGCCGACCGAGAATGTAGAAGCAGCGATCGCACCTTGTACGTGGGCAGATTCAAAAGCGCCTCGGCTTCAGCAAGTGTTGCGCTTGATTGGAGAACGACTGAATGAAAACTGGTCGCTTGATTTTTTGGGTGAGATGCCCGTTACTGAAGCCCGTGCCTGGTTGGAGTCTTTGCCAGGAGTGGGACCCAAAACCAGTGCGGCTGTGTTGGCATTTAGTCGGCTGCGCGACCGCGCCCTGCCTGTAGATAGTCACCATCATCGCGTTGCCATACGCTTAGGAATTTTGCCTGAAAAAGTGGATGTTGGCAAATCCCATGCCATTCTAGAAGCTTTACTCCCCGATGATTGGACAGCCCAACAGGTTTATGATCATCACGAGGTGTTGATGCTGCATGGGCAAAAGTGCTGTTACTACCGCAATCCTGATTGCGATCGCTGCCCGTTAGTCGATTTGTGTCCCTCTAGACGAGTGCTGTGACAGTGAAGTTCAAGTGTTTGGAATTGAGGTCATCCAGGGAACAGGTTCAACACATAGCTTATTTGAATCTGAAATGCGATTGAAGTAATTACCTTGATATTGCAATATCCCTAGTATTGACAACTCTACGTACCACAGCCCCAACCTTCGAGATTC
>CASBQE010000041.1 GCA_949127665.1 Synechococcales cyanobacterium PMM_0083 | reverse complement strand
GCTTCGGCAATGGGCAAAACCTTGGAGCATCTCACCTATCGCCATCCCTTGTTTGACCGTCAAAGTGAAGTATTAATCGGCGGCGATTACGTCACTACTGAGTCTGGAACAGGCTTGGTTCACACCGCACCGGGTCATGGTCAAGAAGACTATCAGGTGGGCTTGCGCTACGGGTTGCCCATCCTGTCGCCGGTGGATGACAACGGCAACTTTACTGAAGAAGCCGGAGTTTTTGCGGGGCTGAATGTGCTGGGTGACGGTAACAGCGCAGTAATTGAGGCATTGCGCGAAGCGGGATCGCTGTTGAAGGAAGAACCCTATTTACACAAATATCCCTACGATTGGCGCACTAAAAAACCGACCATCTTCCGGGCAACGGAACAATGGTTTGCCTCTGTAGAAGGCTTTCGAGATCAAGCGCTGAAGGCGATCGCCGAGGTGCAATGGATTCCCGCTCAGGGCGAAAACCGGATCACGCCGATGGTTGCCGAGCGATCGGATTGGTGCATCTCTCGTCAGCGCAGTTGGGGCGTACCCATCCCCGTGTTCTACGACGAAGCCACCAATGAACCGCTGATGAACCAGGAGACGATCGCCCATATACAGGCGATCGTGGCTGAACATGGCTCCGATGCCTGGTGGGAACTATCCATTGAAGAACTGTTGCCCGAACCCTACCGCAACAACGGCAAAACCTACCGCAAAAGCACCGACACGATGGATGTTTGGTTCGATTCCGGTTCATCTTGGGCAGCAGTTTTAGGAAGTGCGAATGACGAAGGACGAGATACGAAGGACGAAATACAAATGACGAATGACCAAGGACGAGATACGAAGCAAGAATCAGAGCTTTCGCCACTCACCACTCACCATTCGCCACTTGCCACTCGCCACTCGTCACTTTCCTACCCCGCAGACCTATATCTCGAAGGCTCGGATCAGCATCGTGGCTGGTTCCAATCTAGTTTGTTGACCAGCGTAGCGGTGAATGGACACGCGCCCTACAAAATCGTGCTAACTCATGGGTTTGCCTTGGATGAACAGGGGCGCAAGATGAGCAAATCGATGGGCAATGTAGTCGATCCGGCTGGCATCATCAACGGCGGCAAAAACCAGAAAGAAGACCCAGCCTATGGTGCGGATGTGCTGCGTCTGTGGGCATCGTCAGTGGATTACACGTCCGATGTGCTAGTTGGCAAAACAATCTTGAAGCAGTTGGGGGATGTGCGCGCCAAGATTCGCAATACGGCGCGATTTTTGTTAGGCAATCTGCATGATTTTGATCCTGCCAAAGATGTCGTGCCCTATGCTGACCTACCGGAACTCGATCGCTATATGCTGCACCGGATTACTGAGGTCTTCAACGACGTGACCGATGCCTTTGAAACCTTCCAGTTTTTCCGCTTTTTCCAAACGGTGCAAAACTTTTGTGTGGTGGATCTGTCTAACTTTTATCTAGACATTGCCAAGGATCGGTTGTATATCAGTGCCGAAAACTCTCCGCGTCGTCGCAGTTGCCAGACGGTGATTTGGGTGGCGCTGGAAAATTTGGCACGGGCGATCGCCCCAGTCCTGTCTCACCTTGCTGAAGATATCTGGCAGTTTTTGCCCTACGCTACGCCCCACCAATCCGTGTTTGAAGCAGGTTGGGTGAACTTGGAACCAGAGTGGAATCAGCCAGAGCTTGCCGAAAAATGGGTCAAAATCCGCGAGATTCGTACCGAAGCCAACAAGGTGCTGGAACAAGCCCGTACCGCCAAAGCGATCGGTTCTTCCCTAGAGGCAAAGCTGCTGCTGTACGTTCCTGATGCTGAACTTAAGCAAACACTGGCAGCATTCCAACAATCTGATAGCCTGAATGAAAATTGCGTCGATGAGCTACGCTATCTCTTCCTCACGTCGCAAGTCGAGCTACTAGATTCCACCGATCGCCTAGCTAATGTTAAATATGCGGCGCAAACTGAGGCGATCGCGATTGGTGTTGTCGATGCAGATGGCAAAAAGTGCGATCGCTGCTGGAACTATTCCACCCATGTCGGCGAATTTGAACAGCATCCGTTGTTGTGTGAACGGTGTGTACCTGCCTTAGTTGGACAGTTTTAACAGTTAACGATTTAAAAGGACTTGTGTGATGACATCTCCAAAAGTTGCAGAAATGACACTAGAAGAACTTAAAGTTGTGGTTGCTAACGTTGTGGATGAACGTCTACGCGATCGCTCAATCCCGCCTGTCAAAATGCTTGATCCTCGCAAACTTCAAGAAGTGCTTGATTCAATCGATTTGAATCTGATTACCCCAAGATCAGGAGAGCCAACGGGTAGCGAGATGATTTTAGAGGAACGGGAACAATGGCGGAAAGGTATGTAGTGGATGCAAGCGTCTTGATCCAGCGATTCATCGCAGATACTTATACCCAAAACACAAAGGCTTTAATGGCTCAAAGTATTCAAGGTACGCAACTTTTCATCCCGGAATTTTGCTTGCTTGAATGTGTCAATGTTTTATGGAAAAGAGTTCGCTTTTTTAATTTGGCGCAATCTGAAGCGTCACAATCCGTTGAGAATTTACTGGCTCTTCCACTGCAAGTTGTATTGGTCAGCGATTTGCTGCCCCAGGCTTTGCAGATTGGGTTGGCGCATCAGTTAGCGGTTTATGATTCGCTGTATATTGCGTTGGCTTTGAGCTTGAATTGCCCATTGGTGACGCTGGACGCTCGCCAGTTGCAAGCCGCGATCGCCCAAGGTAGCGCGATCGCCCTCATCACCGATTTTTCTGCTGTGTAGCCTGCTTGATTATGTGCCAATTGCTGGGGATGAACTGCAATGTGCCGACCGACATCTGCTTTTCGTTTGAAGGGTTTGCAGCACGGGGCGGCAAAACGGATGAACATCGCGATGGTTGGGGCATTGCCTTTTTTGAAGGCTTAGGCTGTCGAATATTTTTGGATGAAAAGCCCGCGATCGCGTCGCCCGTTGCCGAGTTAGTCCAGCATTACCCAATCAAATCCAAACATGTGATCGCCCACATTCGCAAAGCCACCCACGGTGGCATTGCCTTAGAAAACTGCCATCCCTTTCAAAGGGAACTGTGGGGGCGCTACTGGGCGTTTGCCCACAACGGCAATTTGGATGATTTGGTGTATGAGCCAGGAACTTACTACCGTCCTGTGGGGCAAACTGACAGTGAGCAAGCCTTTTGTAGAATTCTAGAAACCTTGCGGCAACACTTCCCCGACGAAAAACCGCCCCTAGATCAACTCTATCCCGTGTTGAACAGCATCACTCAAGTTCTCGCCACCGCCGGAATTTTTAACTACTTGCTATCGGATGGAGAACACTTTTTTGCCCACTGCACCACCAAACTTTGCTATGTCGTCCGGCGATCGCCCTTTGCCGCTGCCCATTTGATTGATGAGGATGTCACCGTGGATTTTCAAGAACTCACCCGCCTCAGCGATCGCGTTGCCATCATTGCTACCACTCCACTCACCGACAATGAAACCTGGACAATGATTCCGCCTAGACAATTGTTGGTCTTTCAAGATGGCGTTCCCTTGATACATCACCCAATCTGATTAGTGCCATAACACAAAAACTATAGCTTGGGCGCGATCGCTGAATAGTTTTCTGTGAAGCGGCTTCATCCTGCTAAAGTTGATTTATGTATGACGAAGACGATGAATTGACTCTTTTAATAGAGGATGAGCTAGAAAGCCCACTGGATAAGCTAGAGCCGCTGGATACATCAGTGCCAAAGCTTGATCCAGAGGAAATGTTGCGGTTGCTGGAATCGACAGAATCCAATCATCGGATGCTGGCAGCACGAGCATTTTGCGATCTTCAAGATGAACGAGCGATTCCTCATTTAATTCGGCTGCTCAAAGATAGCTGCCCGTTGGTGCGGGTGAGTGCGGCTTACGGGTTGGGTCGTAATCCTAACCATGATGCTGTAGAGCCGCTGATTGCACAGTGCAACAACGATTGGAACGGCTATGTGCGAAAGGGCGCGGTGTGGGCGTTGGGCAACTGCCGCGATCGCCGTGCTTTACCAACCTTGATTGATGCCCTGAAAACTGATATTTCGGCTGTGCGCCTCTGGGCAGCCAGTTCGTTAGCCCAAATGGCATCCGTGGATTATGAATCGGTGATTAGTGCCATTCCACCACTCATTGAGGCGATGCGGCGCGACCCAACTGCTGCGGTACGAAGTAATTGTGCCTGGTCAGTGGGGCTGTTGTGCCGTGAGTTGCCCTCTAACGTGGTGTATGCAACTGCGATCGATGCCTTGCTAGAAACCATTGTGGAAGATGAAGATCTGGGCGTAAGGGAAGATGCCAGAGCCGCTTTGCTGCGAGTCGGCGATCCGCGTGGGTTGCAGTTAATTGAAGATTTAGAACAGGAAGGTTTTTTATAAGAGTGTGGGCTGCTCAGTTGCCATCTGAAACCCGATACCTGAAGCCCAACATCTACGCTCTAAAGTTTACTATTCAGTTAGATATTCGTAGGTTTCAATCATCTTTTTGATTGTTTTCTGATGTTCACGGACGATCGCGGGAGGTGCGAACCCAGAGCGGGGATTTACCACCGATTCACCCACAATATCCTGGGATTGGCGATTAATGGAGTCTAGCAGTTCATCTAGGCTTGTGAAGCTTTCATCGGCAATCGTGTTGAGGGTGCGTAGAGGGTTACTTTCCTGGGCGATCGCTTTCAACGCCTGAAACTCATAGTCTGAAAGCTGCACCATAAAGTTTGTCCACGGGTCAGAGAGATCATTCGCAGTGTCTTCTGGTTCCTGCACAGATTCTTGCAACGGAACAGATTTTAGGGTGCTAGAAATAGCTGGCTGGGGCGGCACTTCCCCTCCGTTGCCATTTTCTAAGGGTCGCGGTTTGGGTGGAGCCACCAGTTTTTTGGAGTTAAGCTTTGGGGTTGTGTTCTCTGGCGTAGGTGCTAGATCAGGCTGGCTGGCTGATGTTCGGAGAGCCGTTTTTTGGGCTTGCAACTGGGCGATTTGCTTTTCCAATGCTTCTTTCTCCTTGCGGCGATCGCTGAGCTGTTTATCTATTTTTTGCAGGACTTCTTGAGCCGCTTGAGCCTGTTGGTTTTGGTGTTTTAGCGAGGCGATGGTTTGATCAAGGGCATTTTTTTGGCGTAGGCGATCGCTCAGTTGCGTTTCTAGCTGCCGCAAATTTTCCTGGAGGTTCGCCATCTGAGTTTGCGTCTGGCTTATATCTGCGGCAGTGATGACAACTTTTTGTTGTTCAAGATCGGCAATTTCATGGTCAAGCGACTCTTTTTCGCGATGGCGATCGCGCACTTGGGTTTCTAGCTGTTGCAATTCGGTTTGCAGAGCGACAACCTGAGTTTGTAGCTGCTTCAACCCCTTTTGCAATGGGTTAGCCCCGGTCTCTAGCTCTTGCTTCTTCGTTTCTGCATAGGAAACATATTGGTCTAATTTGTTGCGACACTGTTCCAAGTTGGTTACATCCGATTGCAGTCGCTTAGTAGTCGAGACAAGGGTTTGTTTTTGCTGCGAAAGATGATTAATTTCTTGGACTAACTGATCGCGAAAGCTACGATTCTCCGCTGTTTGAGTATTTAACTGGCTCAGTTCTGCCTGTAAATTATTCAGACTGGCAGTAATTTTTTGCTTGGTTGCCGCTGCCTCGGCTAAAAATTGGCGCAACTCATTTTCTGCGGCTTTTGCAGATCCAGAAGCCTTCATTCCTTGTTGGGGCGGATACGCGGGAGATTCAACGATTTCGGTCGCTGCCAAGTTCCAGCTAATTACTCTAGCTGATGGCGTTGCGGTTTGACGCGATCGCAGGTCATCCGGCATCAAGGTCAGCGATTGGGCAATGCGTTCCTTTTCGGCTTCCAGTTCCAGCACCGCTTGCTGTTCTGTGGCTCGATGGTGCTGCAACGTGCGAATTTGATGTCTGAGCGTGGCAATGCGGGAGTTGGCGGAGCGGTTGCGATACCAGTTGACGGTGGCGGCAGTGCCCCAAGCCGTCGCCAGCCCAGTTAAACCTGCCGCGATCGCGCCGCCCAAATCACGATTCATTAGCAGGCTGATGCTAAAGCTCGCCACAAAAGCAATCGATCCCAGCAGTAACCAAGGGTTCAACATAAGTGGAAAATCTGCCGTCATCTGTTCGGCAGCAAGAGTAGCTTTATGGTAAGCCCCTTTTGCAAAACGCGATCGCATCAAGTGGCGAGTGGCGAGTGACGAGTGGCGAACTTTGAGTTCGTCTCTCTGCATTCGTCAATCGCCATTTCCACAACGATGCTACGCTGACGATAGCGTCAGGGTTGAGGGATGAATTACAGATATATTTTACGCAAAGGACTGATTTATTCAGTAGTGGGTGCTTTGGCGGGGGGAATAGGCTTGGCGATCGCGGTTCTCACTCCGCGCAAATGGAGTTTTGATCAGCGAGAGCCTTGCGAATTCACCATTTACCTTTTCAGTGATGGATTTCACACCAATTTGTTTGTTCCAGCGAAAACGCCTGCCTATGACTGGACACGACGCACTTCGGGCTTAGCAACTGAAATTTCGGCGGCAGATCGCTATATTCAATTAGGTTGGGGCGATCGCCGCTTCTACATGGAAACGCCCGATTGGAATCAGGTCAACCCGTTAGAAGCATTGCGCGCCCTGTTCTTTTGGCAAAATTCCACAGCCATGTTTGTCAAAGGTCATCCCACCATTCCTCATCCACCTAATGAAGAATTGAAATGTCTGCGCTTGGGCAAAACGGACTATTTAGCAATGATGACCTTCATTGATCGCTCCTTCCAAACCAATGCTCAAGGGCAAAAACAACGTTTAGGCAGTGGTCAAGATCAGCAAAGTGGTTTTTATGCGGCAACTGGCTACTATTCCATCCTTAACACCTGCAACTCTTGGACGGCAAACGCGCTTCAGACGGGCAACATCAACACGCCACTTTGGGGCGGACTCGCTCAGCCAATCATGATGCATCTCCAGAACGGGTGTAAGTGCGATGTGAAGAAGTGATAAAGAGGTGAAAAGATGAAAGAAAGATTCAATGTTAAATCTGAATTACCATTCACTTTTCGATAAACTTCGTCTCCTGCCCACTTTCAGACTGCCCACTTTCAGACTGCCTACTTTCAGCCTGTCTCCAGAACCGTCTATTCTACTGATACGGAATCAACGACTATAAAGATGCAATTTTCAAAAATTTTAATTGCGAACCGAGGCGAAATAGCCCTGAGAATTCTCCGCACTTGTGAAGAATTAGGGATTGCTACCGTTGCGGTTCATTCCACCATCGATCGCCATTCTCTACACGTCCAGTTAGCAGACGAAGCGGTTTGCATTGGCGAACCTGCCAGCATCAAAAGCTATTTGAATATTCCTAACATTATCGCGGCAGCGCTGACTCGCAACGCTACGGCGATTCATCCTGGCTACGGTTTTTTGGCAGAAAATGCCCGTTTTGCCGAAATTTGCGCCGACCATCAGATTGCTTTTATTGGTCCATCCCCTGACTCGATTCGGTCAATGGGCGACAAATCAACTGCAAAAAAAACGATGCAAGCGGTAGGTGTGCCAACGGTTCCGGGCAGCAAAGGGCTGGTGCTGGATGAAGGTGAGGCACGAGCGATCGCCCGCACTATGGGCTACCCCGTGTTAATTAAAGCAACGGCTGGCGGCGGTGGACGCGGAATGCGACTCGTCAAGGAAGATGGCGAACTCGGTGCCTTATTTGCAGCCGCTCAAGGGGAAGCAGAAGCAGCCTTTGGCAACTCTGGGGTTTATGTCGAAAAGTTTGTCCAGAAGCCGCGCCATATTGAGTTTCAAATCTTGGCAGACAGCTATGGCAATGTGATCCATTTAGGAGAGCGGGAATGCTCGATTCAGCGCCGCCACCAAAAGCTGTTAGAAGAAGCGCCAAGCACCGCTCTCACTCCTGACTTACGGCAAAAGATGGGCGATGCCGCTGTGCTAGCAGCAAAGTCGATTAACTATGTGGGTGCGGGCACGGTGGAGTTTTTGCTCGATCAATCGGGCGACTTTTACTTTATGGAAATGAATACTCGCATTCAGGTAGAGCATCCTGTGACTGAGATGATCACCGGGCTAGATCTGATTGCCGAACAAATTCGCATTGCCCAAGGGGAACGACTGGGGTTGACTCAAGATCAAGTCAGATTGCACGGACACGCGATCGAATGCCGCATCAATGCTGAAGACCCTGAGCAAAACTTTCGTCCTCACCCCGGACGCATTAGCGGCTATCTGCCGCCCAGCGGTCCGGGTGTGCGGATGGATTCCCACGTTTACACAGACTATGAAATTCCGCCTTATTACGATTCGCTGATTGGCAAAATTATTGTGTGGGGCAGCGATCGCCCTGCTGCCATTCGGCGAATGCGGCGTGCCCTCCGAGAATGCGCCATCACCGGACTGCCGACCACGATTAACTTTCATCAGCGCATCCTCGAAACCCCTGAATTTCAGCAAGGGGATGTTTACACCAATTTTGTGGAGCAAGTGATGATGATGGGCAAACGATGACTAGCCACTGTGATTCATCAATTAGCCAATATGATTCATCATCGTTAACAAGCCTTGTTGCCCTAAGAGAATTTCTCGAATCAAACTAAAAATGCCGACCCAAATAATCGGCGTAATATCCACGCCGCCTATAGGAGAAACGATCTTGCGGGAGGGTGCCAACAGCGGCTCCGTTAGCACATTCACCACATTGAGTGGAAATCGGTTCAAATCCACTTGTGGATACCAAGTCAATACAATCCGAAAAATGAAGAAAAATATCATGAGTGCCAAAATGGGACTCAAAATTAGAGGAGCTAGAGCAACAGCCGTCATGAGAGTAAATATCTAAGGATGGAATAATCTCTCATGATCTTACCGGGATTCGCTAGTATTCTGATGGCTAGGCGCTAAAAATGGGTGGCTAAGCGCTAAAACTTTGGCTTACTGCGATCGCTTCAGCAATAAACAATTGATAAACCGCTTCTCAAGGGTGTATCAGACCATTAAAATAAAGGATAAATCGTCTTAAATAGGACTAGGGATCAATGACTTCTTCACTAATGAATTTTCTGTTGAGTCTACTGGCTGGTGCATTTGTTATTCTTGTTCCTGGAACTGTGGCGCTGCTGTTTATTAGCCAAAAAGATAAGGTTCAGCGCTTCTAAACTCTTCTGCTAAGATCTGATTCAATCATTTGAACAAGTTGTTAAGCCTTGACCGATTACCATAAACCTGGTTAATTCAGTGGATTTGGCGATCATTGAGGCTTATTTATTACAACTTGTTTAGCTTGATTAAGCGCAGCACAAGCTAAGTTGCAACGAACAGTATTAGGCTAAAGTGTTAAATTAAGTTTCTGAATGGTTGAGAGCATGGCGATCGCCCTCAGATCTCATGGGAGTTTTCAGGCGTGAGTCGTTAACATAGGATGTAATTAAGAGAGGTTTTCGATGGTAAACGTAGGGCTGAATTGGAGCAGTGTTTTAGGTGTGACGCTGGCTGCATCAGGCTTAGCTTTGTACTTTTTGCGCTCCATGCGTCCAAAGCTGGCTCGCGACCACGATATCTTTTTTGCGGCAGTTGCCTTGCTCTGCGGTGGCATCCTCTTTTTCCAAGGTTGGCGACAAGATCCCATTCTTCAATTTGGGCAATTTTTGCTCACTGGGTCTGCCGTATTTTTTGCCGTAGAAAGTGTGCGGCTGCGGGGTGTGGCAACTGAACAAGCCCGACGTACCGCTCCGATCGTCGATGAAGAACGTTCGGTGAGTCGAATGTATCGGGCAGAATTGGATGATCTGGAAACCTTGGACGATCGCCCAGCAACCCGGCGAATTCGGGGAACACGCGATGCCCAATCCAACCGCGATGAGTATGAAGAAGGCGCTCGTCGTCGCCCCAATAGTCGCCCCAGTTCAGCAGAACGTTCTAGCGCTGGTAATAACGGCGATCGCTCTCGTCGTCGTCCTGCTCGCCCCACCAGTGAGCCTGTTGATCCGCCTGATTCGCTGTATGACGATGAAACAGCGCCCGATTCTAGGAGACGGACTCGCAACAATGGCGATTCCCGTCCTAGCAATCCGCCGAGTGACAGCGCCGCTAGACCTAGACGTTCACGTCCGCCTCAGCAAGAGTCGCCCCGCCGCCCTCGCAACGAGGAACCTGTCGCGTCTTCCGCTGAATATGTAGATTATCGCCCGATTGAAAATGATGACGAATCGGATAACTGGAGCGATGAGTAGACTAAGAAAGCTAGTTAAACTCTAGTCTTGTTATCTGAGACATCTTGCAATGGGAAGCCGATGGTTTAGAGCGATCGCTGGACAACACCAACCAGGATTAAATAAGCGACAAAATCCTTGGGCAACCCTTTTCGTCTGTATTTGCGTGATGGGCATGATGACTGCTTGCACCGTCGAAACAGCGCCATTATCACCCGGAGAACTAAACAGTCAATTTAACGATGAGCAGCCTGCCCTCAGCGGAGATGGGCGATTGCTGGCATTTGTCTCTAATCGAGAGGGTGTTCGTTCTATCCTGTTATACGATCTCCGAAACAAACAGTATTTGAACCTCGCTCGTCTCAACCGACGTGACGCGATCGCAGAATCTCCTAGCCTCAGCGCTACGGGACGCTACATTACTTACATTGCCAGCGATAGTGCCAGACCCGAAATTGAATTGTACGATCGAGCCACTCAGCAAGTTCAAATTTTGACGATGGGCTATCGCGGGTGGTTTCGCAACCCCAAAATCAGCCCTGATGGTCGCTATATTGTGTTTGAAACAAGCACCCGTGGACAGTGGGATATTGAAGTCCTCGATCGCGGCTCTGGCATTGAACTTGATATTCCCGACTATCGCCGATAACCCGCGTCTAGTCCTCCTGCTTAATCGCTTGCCCGTTGCCCCTTGTCTTACATTCCCGACTATCGCCGGATAACCTGAGCCTTGTCCTCCTGCTTGCCCCTTACCCCTTACCCCTTGCCTCTCTTAGTGCGACGTTTTGTCTGGTCAATTGGGATTTTGGCATTGTCACTGAGCGGCTGTGCAAATTCTCGATCGCTGAACTTTCCGTTTGATCCAGGAGGGCGCAGCTTGAATAGTCCTTTTGCTGAAATGCAGCCGGCGATCGCCGGACGATACATCGTGTTCGCCTCCGATCGCCGAAGTAGTCAAGATATTTATTTATATGACACCGTGATCCGTAACCTGATAGAGGTTCCTGGACTCAATACCTTGGATATGAGCGCATCCAATCCAGTGATTTCTGAAAATGGTCGCTACATTGCCTATGTCGGAGCGCGGAGTGGACTCACCGATATTTATCTGTACGATCGCGATACCCGCCAAGCCCGAAACTTGACCGAAAACCTGAAAGCGGAAGTTCGTCACCCCAGCATCAGCGCCGATGGCAACGCGATCGCTTTTCAATCCAGCGCTAATGGACAGTGGGATATTGTGGTTTACAATCGCTTTGGGCAGCCAATTACTCAACCTGTTTCACCGTAATCCTAGCCAGGTTAGCAAGTCTTGCTGAGTCAAAACTTCTAGCAGCAGCAGCGCCACAAACCCCAGCATGGCAAATCGTCCATTGATTTGCTCTGCATAAGCAGTCCACCCAAAGGCAGGCTCCGGCTGATTCACAGGTTCAGATATTTTTGCAGATTGGTCTAAGGGTTGGCTCACGTTAGCCTCCAGTGGGTTCAGGGGTATCAGATGTCATTGTCACTTGCTGAGACTTATCCAGGCTTTTCACCGACTCAATCAGCGATCGCACCGTTGCTGCCCCTGCCGATGGCTCAAACCCCAATGGAAACTTACGCTTCGCGATCATCCTTGCGCCCAAAGGCAGTAAGCTCACAATGCCTTGCAAATCTCGAAACGAGTTGCCCACGACTTTCAAGCCAAACTCCTGCTCATTGATCCAGCCGCCCTTTTTCACCAGATCAATCAACACCTTGCGATGACGAATTGAGCGGCTAGATTGAGCATCGAATCGTACATCAGTGCGCTGCAAAATTTCTGATTTGATTTTGCTGATTTGCTCCATCGGCGCGACTTCCATCGGGCAAACAGCATTGCACTGATAGCAGCGGGTACATCCCCAGACTCCATCCGTGCTGTGATTATATTTTTCCAGCCGCAATTCTGTGGTTTGGTCGCGAGAGTCTGCCACCATGCGATAGGCTTTTGCCAGCGCATGAGGACCCACAAAGCCAGGGTTCACCTCGCGGGCATTGCATTCGGAGTAGCAGGCTCCACACATAATGCAGTTACCCGTTTGATTCAGCCGCGATCGCTCCTCTGGGGTTTGCAAAAACTCCCGTTCGGGCACCTGCCGTGCCGCCGTGCTGACATAGGGATCAACCGCCTTCAGATTATCCCAAAACCCTTGCATATCCACTACTAAATCTTTGATCACTGGCATATTTCCCAGCGGTGCCAGCGTGATTACTGGAACTTTAATAGTGCTATCGTCAACCTGTTCTCCAAAAGGAACCGCTTGCTCTAGCCGTGCCAACTCACTGCCCACATTTTCCTTACAAGCTAATGCCGATCGCCCATTGATTCGCATAGTACAGCTACCGCAAATCGTGTTTCGGCAGTTTTTCCGAAAAGCCAGCGTGCCATCTTGCTCCCATTTAATCCGGTTAATGCATTCCAGAATCGTATTACTTGGCTCGGCTTGTAAGTGATAATCCTGAATTTTAGGAGCAGCGCCGGGTGATTGCCGAATTACTTTAAAGATGACTTGCATTCTAATTAAACAGAAAGTTTTCGATGGGTTAGAAAAAACCGCAATGTCTTCTAGTGTCTCGTAAAATAAGCTCAAATGCACCTTCTTTTATAGAGCTTACGCCGAATTTTTCAATTGCTTCAGACTGCCAGAAAAGATGAGTTCATCAGTTTTAGGCAAAATGATTATCCGGGCAAATACTAGAAACGTGATCTGTCATGCGCGATCGCGATCGCTAAATCCAAATTTTTAGAACCATCTATCTCGTAATAAAACGCTCGTTCAAAAGCAAGCGATCGAAAGTTGATCAGAAATGACTTCAACATATATTGACTTTGGTGTCTGAAGTAGTTCACTGATCTTTATTATCAGCTCAAGAATTTCTTAACCGTGCAGCAAAACATTATTTTGCTTGATTAATTCTCTTCAAACTTAGCTTTGACTCGTGCGATTATTGATAAGGTATAAAGGTGATTCAAAAATATTAGTAGTAAAAGTATTGTGCAATTCTTGCAAAGGTAGAGGAGTCTAAGGATATATTTTTTATAGCGCTAAATTTAGACTTATTTGGAATCACCACCCTAAAGCATTAAGGATATTTGGAAACAAATGGCAGACACACAAACCGCTCCGTTAACCGGAAAAGCCTTACTTCAAAAGGTAAAAGAACTTTCGCATCTGCCACGCCGAGAAACAGCCAAGCGATGTGGATATTACACCGTCACCAAAAATGATCAAAAGCGAGTCAATTTAACAGATTTCTATGATGCAGTGCTGGTAGCGAACGGCTTGCCGCTCGATCCAGAGGGTACAAAGGATGGGCGCGGACGAGAGCCAACCTATCGCGTCAGTGTGCATAAAAATGGTCAAATTGTGATTGGTGCAGCCTACACCCTATCGATGGGATTAAAGTCTGGTGATGAGTTTGAGATTAAGCTTGGGTATAAGCACATTAAACTGGTTCAGCTAGGTTCTAACGAAAGTAGCGAGACCAGCGCCGACGAAGAAAATTAGCGTTACTGGGTGTGTTTGGTTTTTTGATACTGGCATGATTGAGTTTTTCGCTACGTTTTCATTTAAACTTCCAGCCGATTCCCAGGAATGGAATCATCCAGTCTAAAGCAGTGAGTTTATGACATTTTCTTGTGAGTATTGAACAGGTTTTTTTAAGCTCTAAGCTAACGATCTCTGCTTTTTTTAGCGTGTGGATTGTGCTATGGCTGCCGATCGCTATTCCCTTAGCAATAGTTTTAAAGTGGCATCCGACGCAAACACCAACAATGCAGCAAAAGTTGCCGTTGGTTATCTCTCTGTATGCGATCGCGCCCTTCGTTTTATGGGGATTTGCCTACCTCCAGCAGCAACCGTTTTTGGTCTACGGATTCAGTTGGAATCTTCACATTTTAGGCTCCATTTTAGGGGGAATTGGCATTGCAATTTTGGGCTTGTTCATCCTCTATGGACTACTAAAAACCTGGGGCTGGCTAGTGTGGGATTCTGAACAAATTCCTTCATTAATGGCGGCATTGCTGCCAACCTTGGGCGTTGCGTTGTGGATCAGCACTACAGAAGAACTGATTTTTCGTGGTTTCTTGCTAAACCAACTTCAGCGCGATTATTCTTTAGCGATCGCGGCGATTATTGCTAGCGTCATTTTTGCCGTGTTGCATCTCGTGTGGGATGGCAAAGAAGCGCTACCGCAAATACCGGGATTGTGGCTGCTCGGTATGGTGTTGGTACTAGCACGCTGGCTAGATGGCGGCAGTTTAGGGCTGGCGATCGGGCTTCACGCTGGCTGGGTTTGGGGAATTGCCAGCTTGGATACTGCCGAAATTTTGCACTACCCAGAGAGCAATTTGGCATGGATAACAGGAAACGGCAAGCCATTAGCAGGAGTATTTGGCATCTTACTGCTGCTGACCACCGGGGCGGTGATCTGGGCGATCGCCGCTGAGTAAATAATCGCCACTCCGATCGAAAGACTATCAACTTTAAGTTGAGCAATAGATGGTGGATGAGTGAATGTGATAAAAGCGATATCAGTGGTTTAACTCACTCATCTGTTAACGCCTGATCCTCAAAGCTTAAACGTTGCCCAATCCTTTTCTCGATAGTAGTGGCTCATATCATCAAATTTATAAAGCTCTGCCTGATGCACTTTAAATACTTGAGGAGTCTCCGTCACCCACGGTTGATTTAACTGGGCAAGGCGATCGCTGAGTTGAACACACTTTTCTAACGACGGCACCGATCCAAAATATCCCAGCGTAATGTGGGGCGTGAAATAGTATTGCTGCTCAATTCCCAGCCCCATCAAAGGGTGATTTTGGTAAATTGCTCGGCGAAATTTCAAAATGCGCCCGTAGGAAATTTCATCAAGCGGAGCGAGGCAAACACCAATTGACCGAGGCATTAGCATCAACCCTAATACTTGAAACGGAATAGGCTTCCCTTCACTAATTGATTGACATGCTTGAAAGATGTCGGCGATTTGAGTTTGCAATTGCGCGTCAAATGCCGGATCTTCCTTCGCATGACGATAGGCACTGTCCCAAATCAAATCTGCTAGGGTCAGATGAAAAGTAGCAGGCAAAACAGGAGCAAAAACAGTCGCCCCAAATTCGCTAATCAACTGGGTTTGAGACTGTTCTAATAGGTCATACAGCGCTTGATTCTCTAGCGATTCCTCTCCTTTCGAGGGAGTGATAATGCTATAGCCAGGAAAGTTGGTTGGCGCAAACCCTTGATCAGGCTGCGGTTCAAACTTAGGAGATTCCTGGATATTCTGTAGCTGAGTATGATATGCGTCTGGCAGAGTCATCCGCATCGCCCGATTCAGGTAGGTCTGAAAATTCTCGTCCAATTCTTAAATACCTCGTTAAGGTAGCTTGAGCAATTTTATGATTATGAAGAGGATGATCGCTTTAGTCTATCCCCGTGGTTTGTTCACATCATCGCTGATGAATATAGCATCCTAAATCAATTATTGATGAGCTTAAGATGGCACAAGTAGAATTCCTAAACATCCTAAACCGATGCACCGCTAAAATATGTTTTCTGCAAACTAGCCTTTGGGTTGAGATGCTAGGCATTCCTATCAAAATAAGTAGACCGATCTAAATTAACTGAATATGCTGCAAATTACTCTCACCGTTCGGCTGAGCGCTCACGTCGAAGCCCTAAATCCCTTTGGCAAAGGGGGAGAGGGTCTTTGAGAAACTCTTGCTCCCCTTCTCCTGCCTTGGGAATAGACCAAAGGTCTTACGAAGCTGGGGCTGCGGGACATAGCTAGCTTCCCGCAGGATAAACCGACTTTAGTTGCACATTACGTATCTTTTCAAAAATAACAATTTAGTGTGCCAGAAATATCCTCACAATACAATTATCCGATGGATAGAGAGTGCCAATGCCAATTTATTTGTATTGGGGAACCGATGATTTTGCGATCGCGCAAGTCACCAAAGCCCTTCGGGAAAAAGTGCTTGATCCAGCATGGGAAAGCTTTAATTACAACAAAATCTCGCCCGATCAATCCGATGCCATCACTCAGGGATTAAATCAGGCAATGACTCCACCGTTTGGGGCAGGCAGTCGGCTGACCTGGCTAGCGGATACGACAATGTGCCAGCGATGCCCAGACGAGCTTTTTGGGGAACTGGAGCGCACCTTTGCTTCATTGCCCGATACCAGCATTCTTTTATTAACCAGTTCAGTCAAGCCCGATAGTCGCTTGAAGGTGACAAAACTGCTCCAAAAGTATGGTGAGATTCGAGAATTTTCGCCCATTCCCCCTTGGAAAGGCGATCTGCTGTTGAAGCAGGTGAAGCAAGTGGCTCAAGAAATAAATGTAAAGCTAACAGCCGAAGCGGCGGAACTATTGGCAGAGTCAGTGGGCAATGATACGCGCCAACTTTACAGTGCTTTAGAAAAACTGCGGCTCTATGCTGGAGAGGCTCGGCGATCGCTGACTGCATCAGAGGTGGCAACCTTGGTTTCCGCAACTCAGCAAAATACTTTAAAGCTGGCGGCTGCCATTCGTCAGGGGCAAGTGGCTGAAGCGTTGGAAATGGTGGCTGAACTGCTGCGCCAGAATGAACCCGCCCTCAAGATCGTGAGTTCTTTGATTGGAGAGTTTCGGCGCTGGCTGTGGATTAAGCTGATGGTGGAGGCAGGAGAGCGGGATGATAGCGCGATCGCTAAAGCGGCTGAAATTGCCAATCCTAAACGGCTCTATTTTTTACGACAAGAAGTGCAACCCCTATCTTCCCAAGCGCTACTGCAAACCTTACCTTTGTTACTCCAGCTAGAGTTTAGCCTGAAGGATGGAGCCGACGATTTAGCAGCAATGCAGACAAAAATCGTGGAGCTATGCCAACTGTGTGATACGAAATGAGAGAGAAGAAACAGAAAATTATCAGAAATCATCTGCTCATAGGAACTTATCGCCCTTAAAATAATTCAAAACATTTGAAGACCTTTGGTGTGCTAGTTTTTGGCATTGAACACACAGCTATGAAAATGAACCGTTCTGTCTATTTCCAATTATGTTCCAGTCGTTCTTCTATGTTGAAAGCGCTAGTATTTGGCGCTGTGTCAACCGTTGGGCTGTTTTTTGCTGGTGTCGCCCAGGCTCAATCTCCAGCAGATATCGCGCAATACACGACTGTGGCTCGGCAAATTGAGCTACAGCGGATGCAAGACATTGCTGAGGTAAAGCGACTGATGGGTGGTAATGTGCCTGAAAATGTCTGTCAACAGGGGAATCTCCCTAGCAAAGTGCGGGAAATTTGCGATCGCTTTGATACCCACTCCCGAACGATCCTACAGAAAAATGGTATGCCAGTTGCCAAATTTAATGACGTGGTTCGCTTTTGCCAGCAAAATCCAATTCCCAAAGAGTGCCCTGCTCGTCCTCGTTAAACCGAAGCGATCATGGCACTACTATTTTTTGAGTGAGCCAAGGCTTGATCTCAACCTACTCACTCAAAGTTGATTATTTTTATAGGCGAACATCTTTTAGGTGCGATCGCGGATGATCAGTGCGATTGTCTCGAATCTTTTCGTAATACTCCCGTTCAATCTCACTTAACTCTTTGGGTGGAGTAATCACCACGCGCACCATCTGGTCGCCTCGCCCGCCTTTCGATTTCGTCCACCCCTTACCACGCAGCCGTAACGATTGACCGGAGCGAATTCCCGCCGGAATGTTCATTGTTACTAAGCCGTCGGGGGTTGGCACTGCGATCGCCGCACCCAAAACTGCCTCATCAGGGCTAATGGGCAATTCGCAGACCAAATTGTCGCCATCAAACTGAAAAAATGAGTGAGGTGCAATTTCGATCGTTAAATAAAGATCGCCTCGTTGAGTCGTGTAGTGAGGGCTGTAGCTGCCTTTTCCTCGAACCCGAACGCGGCTTTTAGGCTTTGCGCCTGCTGGAATGCGAACATCGATCACTTCTTGCCCCACAGACAAGCGCTTTTGCACCCCATTAAATGCTTCTGCCATAGTCAGCGTTAAGATTGCTTGACTGTCTAGCCCTGCGGTGCTGCCCGGTGGAGCGCCTGCCGCTCCTGGGGAAGTGCGATAGCGATTGGAACTGCTAAAACCAGGGTCAGATCCCATCCGTCCCAATAGTTCGTTGATGAACTCATCAAAGCTGGCATAGCGCCCAAATTCAACGCCATCAAAATCTACGTTACTGCCAGGAGAGGGCGATCGCGGCTGGTCTGCTTGCTTCCAATACTGCCCAAACTGGTCATATTTGCGGCGCTTATCTGGATCGGATAGCACCTCATAGGCTTCGCTGACTTGTTTAAACTGGTTTTCGGCTTGGCGATCGCCCGGATTCATATCAGGATGATATTTACGTGCCAGTTTGCGGTATGCCTTTTTAATTTCATCCGCATCCACAGACTTACTAACCCCTAACACCGCGTAGTAGTCTTTGTAATCGGTCGCAGCCATCAACCCTTACCTCTATTGGCACCTAGTCACTCAATCGTAATCCCAGATTAACAAAAACTGGGTGTTTGAAGGGGATCAGTTCAACCGTTTTTTGGGAATGGGCTTAGACCGAGTCCTCTAGTCTGGCATTTCATCAATCGTGCCCGGTTCAACTCGCGGCTGTTGATTCATCTCGTGGCGATATTGACTGGATAGATCATACGCACTGCGACGAACCCGCTGAATTGCACCCAACGGTCGATGTTCTGGAATGCAGTGCCACGCGCTAAACGATAGCACTTCATCTCCATAGACCCGACGAGCTGGGCTGGATGCCTGCTGCTGAGGAATGGTGATTTTCGCGATCGCTTGATAGGGGCTTTCCTCTTCTGACCAGCGAACCGAGGCATCTTCTATCGGCATCGTTTCCAAATTTGTGCAAAGCTGGGCACTCAATTCGTATTCGGCGGAATTTTCCTGAAAAAACGCTACCACATTCAACAGTTGGTCAATCGGCGACGATTAGAGACCGGTAGAATCCGATTGCGAAATGGTCAGACATTAATTCTCACGGGCATTATTCAAGAAACTGAGCGGACAATTACGATCAAAACGCCAATTTTAGGGGATATCCCCATTCTTAATTTGCTGTTTAGAAACCGCAGAAAGCAAAACGATCGCAACGAAATTGTGGTGCTGGTCACCCCTCAAGTGTTGGATGACTCCGATCGCTCACCCTATGGATTCAACTACACACCGGGTTCAGGGGTGCAGAAACTATTGCAACGAGGCAAACCTGCGCTCCCGAAGGACGACAAAAATACGCCCCCGCAAGATGACAAGAATGCGCCCCCACAGGATCAAAAAGTAGAGTGATGTCACCGTAAACAGTTGCTAGAGGTCAACTATGCTCTCACCAGTTTCTAGCTCCCAACCCCTGATTTTAATCAAACCATTGAACCCTTCCAATCTAGAAGGTGGTGCGCCTTGTAAACAGCGACTCATGCGCTGAATCACATCGGGGGGAACTTGGCGATCGCGCTGCTGGTTGTGCTGCAAGCAAAGCCACAAGGGAGTGTTTAGCCAAATCCCTGTTATATGGGTAAAGCCGGATTGACGAGCAAGGGCGATCGCTTCACGCCGCTGTTTTCGCACTACATTCGTTGCATCATAAATAGCGGCAGATCGCTCACCCCACTGAATTTGATTAACTGCCTCACGAAATTGTTGCTCCACTTCTTGCCAAACTTGCAGCCAATCTCCCTGTATCGCTTCATCTCCATACAGATCGAGCCGAATTTTGTCTGTTGCAATCAGGGCGCGATCGCTGGATTTGGTTAGCAATGCGTTTGTCCACGTTGATTTTCCACTGCCAGGAAGACCAATCAGAAAAAATAAGCGAATCATCAAAACTCCACATTTCATCGGCTTCTGCTTCTGTATCCTCCCACTGGCAGAGCTTAACGATACTTTGAGTGGGTTCTAGTTCAGCAAGTTTAGCTTCATTCACCGCTTTCAGATGCCGCTCCTTTTTTTTACTTCTCAATTACCAGAGTCGAGCTAATGTGAAGCACACCAACACTATCTCGAATGCCGCTCCCATTCATCGCCATATCGCTGATTTGTTGCTTGACTTTGGGCAAATATCCTTGATACTCATGCTGCAAAATAAAGGTGCGCCGATGGCAAAGTCTGCTTAATTGCCTTGATGCCTTTACTTTTTATGCACTGCTCCATCCCGGCAAGGGGTTGGGCGATTCCCCCTGACTTTCAGCCTAAACTTCAGGCGTAAAGCACGAATTGTAATGAGAAAAAGAACGCAGCATATAAACAAAAAAATAGTATTCAGATAAATAATCTGGTCAAAATCTTTACGAAATTCTCATCTTTGTCAAGTCTTTATTTAAGTTGAAAACGATACTTGTTATTCTTAAAAAGGGTGGCTACGTGAGCGTCCAATTCAATAGTGCAAAATACATCGCCTTCCTGCTAGATTTCCAACCTGATGTATTTTTTAATTTGCTCTATTGTCTGGTGAATCCATATTTGGCATTCTGTATTGGATGCACCAATTACCTAAAGGCGTTTGATGAAATGTTTTTAGGGTTGCAAACAGTATTTACAGATCACCTTTGAAGATAGCTATTCTTGGCGTTTATCTAAATAATTAAATATCACTGGCTTTAGATTATGTGTATAAATTGTACCTATCGCACCCTTGAGTCTCCATTGAGTTTTGCTTCATCTCTGGAAGATCTCATTGCTCAATCTACATCACACGCTAACATTGCTTCTAACCCAGCAGTAACAGATGCTCTTTCGGCGAACCTCTTCCGAACTTCTAGCTCTCTATTTGGCGCGGACAGCACGGATCTGAGCAACAGCATTAATCTGAGCAAAGCACAAGGCTCTAGTTTATCGCTATTGGATCAAGCCTTGACCGATTTGACGATGTTGGGGCATGGAGCGATCGCCGCTGCGCTTCAAGCAGCAGTCACTACCGTATTAGGTGCCGAGAAAGTCAGCAATCTTGTCCGACCGATCCGACCCACCCTGCCGATAGAATTAGTCGATAGCAACCCAGCAATTATTCCGCCAATTATTCCGCCCATTGCACCGATTCCGGTCAGTTTGGTCACCTTTAGCAATCTGCTTTTTAGTGGAAAAGAAGGCGATACAGGCACCTTCCAACTGAAGCTCAATTTGGCGCAAGCACCCACCTCAAATATTACGTTGGCACTTACACCCGGTAGCTTTTTAGTCGTAGATGCAGATGGCAATCGGCAAAACGGTACTCAAAATTTTGTGACCTTCACGCCCCAAACTTGGAATCAAATCCAAACCGTTTGGTTCATTGCTGAAGTGGATGGAGTCGCAACGGATCGCTTGATTGGCAATACTATCGACTACCAGCTCAGCGGCGGCATAGCAGCAAGCGGCACCTACGATTTAGGCTCCATTACCAATACATATGCTCCTGATACTTCACGGTTTAATATTGATCTCGACTTTCGCAACGATACTTCTGGCTTTTGGACGCTTGAGCGGCGGGCGATCGCCCAAAAAGCATCCACTGATTGGTCAAGTCGAATTGCCAATGAATGGACGGGCTTGCAGTTGAATGGAGCGCTCAACACACTACAGACTGGTTCTTACGCCAATACAACCTTTCAAACTCGGCGCTATGTGGATGATGTGGTTGTGTTTGTGAATACCATCAACTCCAATGGAACTGCGGGAGGCTATGGCGGCATTGAATATGACTATGGTGGCTGGATCACATCTGCCGATCTGATGCCCCGCGTTGGGCAAATTGCGATCGACGAAGCCGTTAGCAATATTTACCTTTATAATGCGGTGTCGCATGAACTGGGGCACACTTTAGGGTTGCTAGGATTGAACTGGGAAGGTTATCTAAAGCAAGACTTTGCAACACCCCAAACCGCTGTTTTCAAAGGAGAATACTCTACAGCGCTCAATGACGGACAATATATTCCTTTGCAGTCTCAAGACGGAGCCAATCCAGTAACAGGAGGGTATGACTATTGGCATCCGGCTGCCAGGGTTTCATCCATCATGTCTTACCAGTGGCTTTACTATTTGCCGGGTCCAACCGAAATGGATTTTGCGATGCTGGCAGATAGTGGCTACCAGGTTTATGGTGTTAACGCACCTCTTCCTCCCGTGGTGCCTGTAATAGTTGTGCCTCCAGTAACCGGGCAGCCGACCACCCCTACTACTGCGACTACTACGACTACTCAAGCGGTAGTTGCAAATGCTAAGCCTTTTGTTGCCCAGGAAGATCAAGCGACCAACTTAATCAGCACAGTTTTTCCAGTCTCAAAAGAATCAATTCAAGAATTAACTTCTGTGCTGCAAACGGTTTAGGTAAACGCTTGTAGGTTGATAAAGTACCAACTTGATTAGTTTGGCAAGATATGTCACGAAAGTCCCTTAAGTAAACAGATAAGAGCGATCGCCCCTATCTCCTTACATTCCAATACCTAACCGTCCTGCCAAACTGGGTGTGAGTGGAAGCAATGTAACGATCATCAAAAATAGTGCCAGTAAGCACAACGCCGCTCTCGCATCATCTGGCTCGGTCAGTTCATTCAAACAAGGACGCTCCAAATCACGCTGGACGAATAGCAGAATCAGCGCCCAATAAAATGCTAATGGATTCACAAAAGAAGCGAATCCCAACACAATCAACGCTCCAACGGTAGTTCGGGAAGCAATTTTACGCCCATAAACCGCTTGGACAATCCGTCCGCCATCCAACTGTCCAGCGGGTAACAGATTGAGCGCCGTAATCACCAGTCCTAACCAGCCTAAAACAACAAATGGGTGAACATCGACGATAGGCTGTTTTAACGGTTCTTGCAAAACTACTCGTGCCAAAGTGCCAACTAAAATGGAACCCTGAAAAAATTCTGACGGCAGTTGAAAGAGGCTACCTTTGTGGGAGAGCAGCAAACCGAGCAACAGCACCAAAAAAGAAAGCCCACCGCCAGCGGCAGGTCCCGCAAACGCCACGTCAAACAAAACATTGCGATTGGGCAAGATGGAGAGAAACTTAGTTAAAGCGCCAAATGAGCCAATTTGAAGAGTGGGAATAAAGAAGGGCAAGCTCAGGCGGACGTTGTGACGTTTTGCAATCACCCAGTGTGCAACTTCATGGGCAGCCAGAATGCCGACAATGCCAGCCGCGAAAGGAATTGTTTCAACGACTCTGTTTGGGTTTTCAAACAAATCAAATCCCAACATCAATCCTGCGCTCTCCAAACAAGCAAGCATACTCAAAATGAGCAATACGCCTGCCAGCAGTTTTTGCGACAAGTTAAGCGGCTGGGGATCACGACTGCTTGGCAAAACGATCATCACGGGCTTCTCATCCTGATTTTCAACCAAAAACAGCCGATAAGTTTCTCCCAACCGCGTTTTTAAGCTTTCGGAGAGTTTGGTGTAAGCCTGTTCTGGATCACCGCGAAGATTGCCGCGAAAGATTGCACCTTCTTGATAAGGAATGGTTTCGGTTGCAAAGAAGGTATCAATTCCAAAAATGCCTTGAATCGCTTTGAGGTCTTCTGGAGGAAGCGGCACCGCATCAGCAGTATCCACTTCTGGCATTGGGTTTGGTTCAGGTGAGACAATGCTAGGTTCGGGTTGGGTCGAGTCGTTGAATACAGATTCAGCAGGATTATTAGATTGGACGATCGCGTTGACTGGTTGAGCCTCTGCCGCCGATTGCTTGAGCGATCGCGTTTGACTGCCCAACGCAATGTAGACTCCAGTAGACACCACTAACAACAGCAACACAATTGTCAGATTTAGCATCACGCCAGCAGCGGCAAGCCCAAGGAATAGCAGCCAAGGCAACATCAGCACCACGGACTGCAACCACGCAAAAATGCCAACCTTGCCCAAGGGTCTAGCGCGGAAAAATCCCCATGCTAAGAAGCCAACTCCAAAAGCAACGGTCAGTATTGTTAAATCTTCAGTAATTGCCGTGAACATCCCAAACCCTTTTGCTAAATCAAATGACTCTGTTTAAAGAGACTTTATTTGTCTTAATAAAACGCCTAAATATATACTCTACCTGAATTAGATGCCTCAATTTCTCGTCAAAAAACAGAGGGAACCCATCGGACTCCCTCTAAAGCTTAATCTGAGACAATTAGCTTTATCAAAGCCAATTATTTTTTACCCTTTTTGCCGTCTTTTTTGCTCTCTTTCTTTTTTTCATCCTTTGGCTCATCACTCGCGTCTGTCACTTCAGAGGCTTCAGTGTCTATATCTTTTTCTGACGTGCTCTCTACATCAGCAGAAACTCCCATTTGAGCCGCAACTTCTGCTGCAAAATCGGTTTCTTCCTTCTCAATGCCTTCGCCTAGTTCAAACCGGACAAAGCGACGCACTTGAATGTTCTCGCCCAGTTGAGCCACATTTTGAGCAAGCAGTTCTGCGATCGTAATGTTTTGATCTTTAACATAGGCTTGATCGAGCAAGCACAGTTCTTTTAACCGTTTTTCAATGCGCCCCTGCACAATCTTTTCTTTCATTGCCTCAGGTTTGCCAGACAAGTCATCCCGACCCATCTCGATTTCTTTCTCCTTATCGGCGATCGCCGCAGGAATGTCGCTAATTTTGACGTACTCCACTTTGGATGCAGCAATTTGCATGGCAATATTTTGAACGAGTGCCTTAAATGCCTCATTCCGAGCCACAAAATCCGTTTGGCAGTTCACTTCTACCAACACGCCAATTCGACCACCAATGTGGATGTATTGACCCACTAACCCTTCAGCAGCCACTTTACCCGCTTTTTTCTCAGCCGACGAAATTCCTTTTTTCCGCAGCCATTCGCTTGCCTTTTCAATATTGCCCTCCGTTTCTTGGAGCGCTTTTTTACAATCCATCATGCCTGCGCCAGTTTTTTCACGCAGTTCTTTAACTAACTTTGCCGAGATGTCTGCCATTGCCCTTACTCCTAACGGTCTAAAGCAATGAGTGATGAGTGACAAGTTAAGTTTATAAACTCAACACTCAACACTCGTCACTATTTAGTTTGCGGTTTCCTCATTTTCCTCAGGAGGAGCATCGCTATCTTCATAGTCGTACTCCCCATCAGCGCCATCATAATCATCGTATTCTTCATCGGCTTCAAGCTGACCATGCCGACCTTCATAGATCGCATCTGCCAACTTGCCCACTATTAGCTTAATTGACCGGATGGCATCATCGTTCGCTGGAATAGGAATATCTACCACATCGGGGTCGCAGTTGGTATCCAACATCGACACGATAGGCAGGTTGAGCTTTTGGCACTCTTGAACAGCGTTGTATTCTCGCTTTTGATCCACGATCACAACGATGTCGGGCACCTTTCGCATCGCTTTAATGCCACCCAGATATTTCTGGAGCTTTTCGAGTTCGCGGCGCAAGACAGAGGCTTCTTTCTTGGGCAATAAATCGAGTCTACCGGTTGCTTCGCGGTTTTCAAGATCTTTTAGGCGATCGACGCGCGTTTTAATGGTCGTCCAGTTGGTCAGCATTCCGCCTAACCAGCGCTGGTTCACATAGTAAGCGCCACAGCGGCTGGCTTCTTGCGCCACGATTCCGGCAGCTTGGCGTTTGGTGCCAATAAACAAGAACTTTTTACCCTGCTCAGATGCAGTCCGCACATAGTTATAGGCTTCGTCCATCAATCGAGCGGTTTGCACCAGATCAATAATGTGAACGCCATTGCGGGACGTGTAGATGTAGGTATCCATTTTGGGATTCCAACGGCGGGTTTGGTGCCCAAAGTGAACCCCAGACTCTAATAATTGAGCCAATGAAACGACTGGCATATTGACTTTTCTCCTGATCGGGTTATTCCTCCATCCGGCTGCATCTCTGATTTGAGACACCCGAAATTCCGGATGTGCGAATTTAAACAACATTTCCAGTGTAGCGCAGCGAGGATGCCATTTATTTAGCTGTATCTATTTAGCTGTGCTGCATTTCTCGATAGGCTTGATAGACTCCTTGGACGTTGTACCAGTTGAGGAAAATCCGGGCGAGTTCTAGGGCAAGTTGGGGTTTTCCTTGGTCGATCAGCCATTG
>CASBQE010000040.1 GCA_949127665.1 Synechococcales cyanobacterium PMM_0083 | reverse complement strand
TGAGGCGATTTGAATAATTTCTCATCACCTCAATGGCAAACATAGGAGTTTCCTGTACCACAAACAGGAAATGTTTTTCCTCCAAATACGCCAGTTTGCAATGCGTTTTGGCGATCGCGCTCTACTGACGAGGACCAACTCCCAGAATTCCACCCACTCCAAAGACTGCTCCCGGCTTCAACGTTTCATAGACCTTCCCGTGCTTCACCATCTCCACCTCTCCCTCGATAATGCCGTACATATAATCGGCAGTATCCCCTTCGTGGTAGACCGCATCCCCCGCCTTCAAGGTTCTCAGATCCGGTTGTTTCTGAAAGATTTCGACTGTATGAGCAGGTTCCAACATCGTCATGTACTCCTAATATAAAACGTTTAAGATCTCAACCCTAAGATGGTGCATGTTAGAGGTTAAGAGGAGGTAATCGCCTCTGCCTTCCGAGTTGCCCAACTGATTGGTTAAGTCTTGACTCTATCTAGATCCATCCTGTTTTAGCATCTAAGTTTATACATCATCGGTATATTTGTCGCCCTGCAAACTGAAATCGCCGCATTGCGAAAAGAGATCCAAGACCGTTCATAGCCGAATGGCACGAAGGATTGGCGAGATCTCCGACTTCTTGAAGAAGTCGGAGATCTGGGCGCTATTTTAAATCTGCAAGTAGTGTTGAACTAAAAATTTGGAGTTGATTTGTGAGTTAATCACCACCAGCGTAAACATCATCAACGCATGATACTCATTCCAACACCAGATTTGTTAATGCTTCCATCTGGCATTACGGTTGACACCATGATTGTTTCGGTTAGATTGCTGCCAGTCAATTTGGCTTGATACAACTTTGCACCCGACAAGTTTGCACCACTGAAATTAGTATTGGTCAAATTAGCCTGTGTCAAGTCAGTTTTTTGGAGGCTTGCTCCAGTCAAATCTGCACCTGATAAGTTTGCCTGCACAAAATTGCTCCAACGTAAGTTAGTGCCGCTCAAGTTAGCCTGACTGAGGTTGGCTTTCGAGAAGTAATTTCCTCCAAAAGTTGCTTCTCTAAAATCAGCCCGTTGCAAATCAGTATATCGAAGCGAAGTACCGATTAAATTTGCCTTTCTCAAGTCTGCACCTGATAAATTTGCTCCTTGGAGATTGGCATATTGCAGATCAACACCTTGCAGATTTGCCCCATGTAGATCAACATTTCTGAGATCACACCGAACACAGGCTTGAGTTGTTAATAACTGTTGTAGAGAATTGTTATTTTGGGCTTGTGCGGCGGCTGAAATACTGAGTGGAAGCAGTAGAGTCGCCATGAATAAGAATCTATGAGTCATCATCGTGGCTCCATTAAAACAATAACTTGACTATATGAATATCAAGCGGCAATGTCGTCTATCTAGAGACTTGTTATTCGGAAATGTAGTTGCTCCTTATCACTGAAAAAACAGCTTCGGAACATTGCCTATAAAGATTTATCTCGTAATCAATCAATTCACTCACTAAATCAAACAATAGCCTCCTAGAGTAGTAGATGAGCTGCGCTATCTCAAATCATTATTGTCTAACAACATTACTCGATCGCTCTATTGCCAAAAGACTGCAATCTAGCTCGATCAAAATCAAGCCAGCGATCGCGCCTGCATCACATAGCAATATTGCTGAGAACAAGATACGAAAACCATTGAATGAAACTCAATCCCTCAAAGTTTTGCACTCCTCATCACTTATTGACTATTTAAATCAACGGTATCGCCCATGAGCATCTCTCTAAATTTGAAAAAATTGAAACGTTTTAGCTTACCCAAGCTAAATCCGTGGTTGCTGGGCTTACTCGTGTTGATCCCGCTGGGCGGCATTAGCTATATCGCTTACAACCAGCTTGTTATAGTGCCTCAACAGCAGGCAAAGAACAAGGTGCAAACGGCGACCGTCGAGCGCAGCAATCTCACAATCACCGTTTCCGCCAATGGCACCGTGCAACCCGAGCGATCGGTGAATGTCAGTCCCAAAACATCGGGAATTTTGAAGCAATTGCTGGTCAAAGAAGGTGATTCTGTCAAAGCAGGACAGATACTCGCCTACATGGACGACACAAATCTTCAGGGACAATTAGGTCAGTCTCAAGGGAATCTCGCGGCGGCGGCAGCTAATCTTCAAAAGGTAATCGGAGGCAACCGTCAACAAGCGACTGCTCAGGCGAACGCTAAGTTACAAGATTCCCAATTTGCGCTCCGCCTCACCCAAAATGATTTGCAGCGTAATCGGCTCTTGGCTCAGTCGGGGGCAATTTCCAGACAGGCATTGGATACTGCACTAACGGCTCGCGATCGCGCTCAAGCTCAGGTCAAGCAAGATCAGGAAGCTCTAGCGCTCTCTCAGGCGGGTGCCCAACAGGAAGACATCGATCAAGCCCGTGGACAGGTAGCGGCGGCTCAAGGGGCGATGCAAATGATCCAAACCAATCTCAACGATATGGTGATCCGGGCACCCTTTAGCGGGGTTGTTTCGCGGAAATTTGCCGATCCCGGTGCGTTTGTCACCCCCACCACGGCAGGCAGTGCGGTTACTTCTGCCTCATCGTCTTCGATCTTGTCTCTTGCCTCCATGAATCAGATCGTTGCCCAGGTTGCAGAAGCCAATATTTCTCAAATTCGCATGGGGCTAGCCGCCACAATTCAGGCGGATTCCTATTCCGGCAAAACTTTTACTGGACAGGTTGTGCAAATCGCCACCCAATCAGTTGTGGTTCAAAATGTAACCAGTTTTGAAGTGAAGACATCAGTGCTCGATCCCGAACATTTGCTGCGATCGGGCATGAATGTAAATGTGACATTCAATGCTGGGGAGTTAAACAATGTGCTGGTCGTGCCAACGGGGGCGATCGTGCAGCAAGACTCTGCTCAGGGTGTATTTGTTGCCCAAGACAAAGGTGATCCAGTTTTCATGCCCATTGTAGTGGGGACAACGGTGAATGACAAAACCGAGGTCAAGTCTGGCTTAACCGGAACCGAACAGGTCTTACTCAGCTTTCCACCCGGCACCCGTAAGGTTTCTAAACTAAATGGTGGCTCATAAAGAGTCTTGATTTCCTCATGAAAAAACTTGACTTACCGCCGCCACATCCTCGGAGCTTGTGTGTTGGTTCACAACAATCGCGCCGTCGAAAAAAGCGCAGAGTTTCGCTCCGTAAAATTCTGATGATGTCGATCGAAACGCTGTGGAATAATAAACTGCGAACCGGGTTGACGATGTTGGGTGTAGTGATTGGGATCGCCTCCGTGATTATGATTACTGCTGTCGGGCAGGGCGTACAAAAGTCAACGGCGCTGCAAATCGAAGCGTTAGGCACAAACGTCATGGCTGTCATGGCAGGGGCAGCTAGAACCGGCGGGATTAGCCAGGGCGCGGGTTCAGCCAGTACGCTCACCTGGGAAGATTCTCAGGCGATCGCAACCCAAGTCCCCGCCGCTAAATTGGTTTCGGCATATTTAGCACGCCCTCAGATCCAAGTGGTCAGGGGTAATCTCAACATCGCTACCTTACTGGTCGGCACAGATTTGAATTTTCCAAAGATTAGAAACATTCAGCCCCAAGCGGGACTCTTTTTTAGTCAAGGTGATTTGGATGCAGGTCGCCCAGTGGCGTTTATTGGCTCTAAGGTACGCGATGAGTTATTTAGCACAGATAAGTCGGCGATCGGGGCAGATTTGCGGATTAAGGGCAAGCATTACACCGTAGTTGGGGTAGCAGAATCGAAGGGCTTGTCTGCTGGACAGGATCTCGATGATGTAATTTACATCCCCTTCACCAATATGTCGTCCCAAATTGTTGGCAATAACGCTTTGACAGGTGTAGCGATTAATGGATTCTGGTTAGAAGCGATCGATGCCGATCAACTCAACTCGGCTCAATTTCAGGTGACAAACATTCTGCGGCTGCGGCATGGCATTAAGACATCCGGTATTGATGATTTTCAGATTATCAATTTCGTTGATATTATGAGCGCGTTCAATAATGTGATGGGTTCTCTAACCTTGATGGTGGGAGCGATCGCGGGGATTTCGCTAGTGGTCGGAGGAATTGGGATTGCCAATATCATGCTGGTTTCTGTAATGGAACGAACGCGAGAAATTGGCATCCGCAAAGCAGTAGGTGCAACTAGCGGCTCTATTTTGAGCCAGTTTTTAACCGAAGCGATCATCATCTCAATTGTCGGTGGCGCGATCGGTGTGGGATTGGGAATTGCTTTGGCATACATCGCAGCACTGGTGTTCAAGTTCCCCTTTGTGATCCCATTGTGGTCGATCGGGGCAGGGTTTGGACTTTCACTGATCGTGGGCGTTCTAGCGGGCGGCATCCCGGCGCGAAATGCCGCCAAATTAAATCCCATTTCAGCCCTACGGAGTGATTAATAGCGATGGCAACGATGATTCGGATGGAAGGCATCACCCAGACTTTTCACTTAGAGGGAATGGATTTGCCTGTGCTCAAGCAGATTGATTTGTCGATCAACGATGGAGAATATATCGCGATTATGGGCGCATCGGGTTCAGGCAAATCAACGCTGATGAACCTGATTGGCTGTCTCGATCGCCCCACGAGCGGACTGTACATTTTGGACGGGAGAGACCTGACAACCCTAGATGATGATGAACTCGCAGATATCCGCAATCAGTACATTGGCTTTGTGTTTCAACAATTCAATCTGTTACCTCGATTAACGGCATTAGAAAATGTGATGTTGCCGATGATTTATGCTGATGTTTCAAGATCGGAACGCTTAGCAGCGGCAACTGAATCTCTGACTAAAGTTGGGTTGAGCGATCGCCT
>CASBQE010000039.1 GCA_949127665.1 Synechococcales cyanobacterium PMM_0083 | reverse complement strand
GCTTAATCGCTGCGTTTCTTGCCAGAAACCAGTAACAACAGCGAATGCTATCAACACACCGAGCAGAGGCCGGATTTGCAAGGGCTGCTTTGAGCTACCTTTTCCGAAGTGATGCCAGTTAAGCCTTGCAAAAACGAGTGAATATAAGTGCTGCATGTGATTGACCTATCGGAGCCATTCTGTGTGCTCCAATTTAGGCTAAACATAGATGCAGTGCAGTTTCTCACTGCTCAAGCCATTTTTTGTCCATCACTTCATTGTAGGCTTGTTGCACCCCTAACCAATTTTGCCTCACTATCGCATACGTCTCATCGTCGACTTCTTTTATCAAAGCCACCATTTTGAACCACAGTACGATGAAGACTAGCTCTAGTAGTGACTCGTCAACTGGCTCCACTCTCTTGCCGAATGTAAATAGCAACCAGTCCATCATTTGTATCGCTCTATTCTCATTGCGTTTATTTTCAATCTCTGTCTGTTTTTTGCCGACCTTGCACTCTTTGCGCAGATAGTCTAACTCAGCATGGTTGGCATTTGGCTTGATTTCACCGTCAAAATCATCCACAAAATCCATCACTCGGCTCACTACCGGAGTCCAGACACGATCTATATCACTGCACCATTTATCAAAGTGGTCCGCTGATGTTGACCCTATCTGCCTTGTAAGGGCAAATCGCAAAAACCAGATTGACAGCAAACCGGCAATAGCCCGGGGATGCACACCGCCTAAAATGGCTCCTGTAACCGTCGCATCAGCTATGGCAAAAATCTCTTCAAACTGCCCTTTTAGCTGCTTTGTCGCAATTACATTGTTACTCATCATTTCCCTCACGGTGTAGAACGCAGTTCTGCTGGCTGGCCTCAGCCGATTCTCATCTCAATCTTCGCCTTCGGGATTTTCTGCACATTCATCAGGATCTGGCGCAAGTTCAGCCAGATCTTGCAGCATGTCATACGCATCATCTATCTTTTCCTTCCAGTCAGTCATTTCGTCCAGCAGGTTGTAAGCAAGCTCGTAGATTGGTTCCTTGCCTATCGGAATACGAATATCATCGTCTTTGAACAGACACATTGCCATATGGTGCATCTTGCCAAGCTCCCTCACCCAGCCATCAAGGTGCTTCATCTCCTGCCGTATTTGCGTTAGGTCCTGACTGGCTTTCGTGATTCGCCCGGTATCGAATTCGCGTTCAAGCTTCTTGAACACTTCTTTGTCCACCAAGCCTAGCGGCGTCTTTTGAACTGCCATGGATTTAATTCTCCTCCCCGGCAGCGTCATCTTCGTCTTCTGAATCTTCACATTCATCAGGGTCTGGTGTGAGGGCGGAAAGCTCATCCAGTAAATTTTCTAAACGCTCAAGATTATCTCGGCAATGAGAAATTTTGCTGGACAGCTCGTCTATCAATTCCCACATAGGCTGGTCATCGCCTGGGGGAGCGTCATCATTGAGCAAATACATGGCCATGTCGTGAAGCCGGAAAAAATCATTGCGCGGGCCGCCAGGTTCATCGAGTTCACCTCTAATGGCATCGAGATCGCCTATAGCATCCAATATTCTGTAAGTGTTAAAGCCGTTATAGAGTTTCTCCAGGGCCTTCTTATCTACTGCTCCAACTGCTGTCTTCTTAATTGCCATTTCTAATTTGCTCCAAGCCCATGCTTCTTAAACTGGGCTCGAATTTAGCTATCGCGCCCAAAAAAAAGAATTACCTGATCGTATCGCTTTTGCTGTCGCTAATAATGGGTATTCTTTAAACGAACAAAAAATCTCATAGTTTTTTTGGCCAGTCTAAAAACGATAGCTGGTTGGCCAGCGGATGACTTCCAAAACTTTTGAAATTAGGGAGCGCGATGTAGCAATTGGGGGAAACAAAAGACTCATTTTGTTTACTCCATTTTCCCCGCCGCCATTAGCTCTCCAGCTTTCATCTTCAAACCGGGCCTGATATAGTAAACAAAATAGCTCTGTAGAGAAGATTTGTTCATATGCCGGGAAAAGCCAAAGTTTTGACCTCCAAAGAAATCCAGACTGTCTTGAAAGTGCTAAAAACGCCCAGGGACAAAACGCTTTTTCTCACCGGCCTCTATACCGGTCTGCGCATTTCCGAAATCATCGCCATCGAACAATTAGACGTCTACACCACCCGTGGTGGCGTTCGCAATGTCCTCAAAATAACCAGGCTGAAAAAGAAAAACACTGTCTATTCCAATATTCCCATTCACCCAAAGCTGCGGGAGCAGCTGGAGCGGTATAAAAAGCATCTAGATGAGGTAGTACAGCAACCGACGGATTGGCTTTTTTTTGCAGCAGATGACCCAACTACCCATATCGGCAGAATTCGCGCCCACAACATCCTCACAGCGGCCTTCCAGAGCGTCGGCATCGAAGATGCTTCGAGCCATTCTATGCGTCGGACCTGCCTCACGAATATGTCGCGCGCCGGCATTCCGCTCAGAACAATCCAGGAAATCTCAGGCCACGCTAACCTCGGACAGCTGCAGGAGTACCTGGCTGTCGATCCGGCTGATAGCCACAAGGCGATATTGAGCTTGAAGTACTAGCTTTCAATTATAGATTACCGAAAATGACCTTTTTAGGTAATGTATAATCTAAAAAAGTATAAAAAAAAGGCTGATAACAGGATTTTCGCTAATGGCAAAAAAGATTGCAGGGACATCATTTTCGGTAAAGTCTGTTAAAAGAACAAAGAAAAAAAAGAAGGTTGATCCGCCGATTAAGCGAACCAACCTCCAATGTCGTTCAAGAGAGTATTTGACAGTGGCCGAAGTTAAGGCTTTGATTGATGCTGCCAAAAGTCTCGGCAGATATGGCTTTCGAGATTCCCTCCTTATCCTTATGACTTATCG
>CASBQE010000038.1 GCA_949127665.1 Synechococcales cyanobacterium PMM_0083 | reverse complement strand
TGCTCAATAAGCTTATTCTTAGGTTGGAGCTTCATTACACAAGAGCGATAGTAGGTCGAACTTATCCTCTCTCACCCTCGACCCTATTGACCCCAGAATTTTGATGCGTTTGCCCTGTGGATTTGCCCCTCACCCGATATTTTGTGTCAGTCAGGGGTTACGATATTTTTTGAGTATCTCGTCATTCAATTCAGGTCGAAAGGTAATTCGTTCGTGTCTCAGGCAATTAGTTCATTAGATCTTTTTTTAACCTTTGACACAAATTATCTTACATACCCTACAAAAATACTCTAAGTACCCGGCGTTAGTTCCACCGTAATTTCAATCCGTTCTGGCTGAGTTTTCGTCTGCTTTTTCACCGCTGCCTTCACCACAATTTTGCCGCAGCCCAATACTTCCAGCTTGCCCAACGCCTCTTTAACCAGCGTTTTTTGATCAGGGTCAAATCGATACATCGCCTGTTCCATAGTCATCACCAACGCCTGCTCTTTGTAGTCCAGCGAATCCACAAACGGCTTAACATCCTGCTCAAACGCTTCAGCCAACGAGCTAAACCGCTCCGGGTCGTATTGTACGATCGCAAACTCTGTCAGCGATCGCTCCCCATTCTCCAGCTTCAACGGCAATAGTTTCAGACTGGTTTTGCCCTCCTCCAGGCGACCTCCAAACGTTGTGTCCTGCTCATCCAGATTGTTAATGAGATCGCTTGCTTATTAAAGTAGAAAAACTCTTGGTCAAATACTCGCGCATAGTCGGTATCCACAAAGTTCGCTAGCGTTTGCACAATCTCAGCGTGGCTGGCAGCATCTACCTCTTTCCGCTCCGATTCCTTGCTTTTTTTCAGCGGCTTAAACTTCTCACTGGCATTGATTAGCATGATGCGATTTTTGCGATCGATAGGTTTATTATGGTTCAGCAAACATTCTGACCAAACGGCTTTCAACCATCACCAGCGCAAAAAACGGCATCATGTAGGATGTCCATTCAGATTTTTTAATGCCACAGCCTCGGAGTAGATCAGCCGTTGCCCAGATTTTAGATTCGTATTGCAGAATGTTTTGAGTTGCCATGCAGCCAGTTTATGATTGTGCTTGATTTTCCGGTGAAGGGGCAGCCTTACCCAAAACGTCGATGGTTGTAATTTGCCCTAAATCTGGTTTAGAAACTCGATCGCGATCAACTCAGCAGGAATTATCCATGCTGCTGTGCATCTCACTTTGCCCGCGATCGCAGCAAATTTTAACTACCAGGCTTTTAATTCTGGTGTGATCTATCAGAGCCTGTTTTGGATCTTTTGTGAAACTGCTACTATCAGGGCATTTCAGCAAAAGCGGTTGATTTGCCGAAAACGGCTGCTGCTAAGGGTTGTAGGCTAGATGTCAAATGGGTTCTATACGGAAACCCGTACAGTTACAAAGATTGCATTGATACTAAAGGTTTGGCTAAATTAGCACTCAAGAGGTGAGAGTGCTAATTTTTGGCTTTAACCCGTTAGACTGTTAACAGAAGTAATGTTTGGTGCTAAGTGAATAATCTCTTGGCTCTTCCCGTTATCTGTGGCTTGTTTTGGCTGTAGCCTTCTTTGGACTGAAGTATTTCATCCAGGTAAGCCACATTTTCTGAAAAATTTTCTTTGATCAACCCGCTAGTTTGGAGCATTGCATATGGCATCTGTATCGTTGAGCGTCTCTACTGTGAAACCTTTGGGCGATCGCGTTTTTGTGAAGGTTAGCCCTTCTGAAGAAAAAACCGCTGGTGGCATCTTGTTGCCAGACACCGCAAAAGAAAAACCACAAGTTGGCGAAATTGCGGCTGTGGGTCCTGGCAAGCGCAGCGATGATGGCGTTCGCCAAGAACCCGAAGTGAAAATCGGAGACAAAGTTCTTTACTCAAAATATGCTGGCACCGACATCAAGCTAGGTACTGAAGAGTACGTTTTGCTGTCTGAGAAGGACATTTTGGCGATCGTTGACTAGGAATTAGGACTGAGGAATTGGAACTGGGATCAATTTCTAGCTCCTACTTTCTAGCCCCTATTTCCTTCTACAAAATTTCTACTATTCACAAAGGCAATAAAGACTTATGGCTAAGCGCATTATCTACAACGAAAACGCTCGTCGTGCCCTAGAGCGCGGCATGGATATTTTGGCTGAAGCGGTTGCAGTGACATTGGGTCCCAAAGGTCGCAACGTCGTTCTAGAGAAGAAGTTTGGCGCACCCCAAATTGTTAACGATGGCGTGACCATTGCCAAGGAAATTGAGTTGGAAGACAACGTTGAGAACACGGGCGTGGCGTTGATTCGTCAAGCGGCTTCCAAAACCAACGATGCGGCTGGCGACGGCACCACGACTGCAACAGTTTTGGCTCACGCGATGGTCAAAGAAGGTCTGCGGAATGTGGCAGCAGGTGCCAACGCAATCTCTCTTAAACGTGGGATCGATAAAGCAACGGGTTTCTTGGTAGACAAGATTGCTGAACATGCTCGTCCCGTTGAAGACTCTAAAGCGATCGCTCAAGTCGGTGCCATCTCCGCCGGAAACGACGAAGAAGTCGGTGCCATGATCGCCAACGCTATGGATAAAGTCGGCAAAGAAGGCGTGATTTCCTTGGAAGAAGGCAAATCCATGACGACCGAACTGGAAGTCACCGAAGGCATGCGCTTTGACAAAGGCTACATTTCTCCCTACTTCGCCACCGACATGGAACGGATGGAAGCAGTGATGGAAGAGCCTTTCATCCTGTTAACCGACAAGAAGATCGCCTTGGTGCAAGACTTAGTGCCTGTGCTAGAGCAAGTGGCACGTTCCGGTCGTCCTTTGGTGATCATTGCGGAAGACATTGAGAAAGAAGCGCTAGCAACCTTGGTAGTGAACCGTTTGCGCGGTGTGCTAAATGTGGCGGCCGTGAAAGCTCCTGGTTTTGGCGATCGCCGCAAATCAATGTTGGAAGACATTGCCGTACTCACCGGTGGTCAAGTGATTACCGAAGATGCAGGCTTGAAACTAGATGCAGTCAAACTTGAGAGTCTGGGTAAAGCTCGTCGCATCACCATCACCAAAGACAACACCACCATCGTCGCAGAAGGCAATGATGGCGCAGTCAAGGCGCGTGTTGAGCAAATCCGTCGTCAAATGGAAGAAACCGATTCTTCTTATGACAAAGAAAAGCTGCAAGAGCGCCTGGCTAAATTGGCGGGTGGCGTTGCGGTGATCAAAGTCGGCGCAGCAACCGAAACCGAAATGAAGGATCGCAAACTGCGGTTGGAAGATGCCATCAACGCAACCAAAGCGGCTGTAGAAGAAGGCATTGTTCCCGGCGGCGGTACGACTCTGGCACACCTGAGTCCTGAGTTGGAAACTTGGGCAAATGAGACTCTTGTGGGTGAAGAACTGACGGGTGCGCTGATTGTTTCTCGTGCTTTGGCAGCGCCTCTGAAGCGGATTGCTGAAAACGCGGGTCAAAATGGTGCGGTGATTGCAGAGCGTGTGAAAGAGAAATCTTTCAACGTTGGCTTTAATGCAGCAACCAATGAGTTCGTGGATATGCTGGAAGCGGGAATCGTTGATCCTGCTAAGGTGACCCGTTCTGCTCTGCAAAACGCAGCTTCTATCGCTGGCATGGTGTTGACCACCGAATGCATCGTAGTTGATAAGCCTGAACCGAAAGATGGCGCTCCCGCTGGCGGCGGCATGGGCGGCGGCGACTTCGATTATTAAGAAGGGATAAGGAGTTAGGAGTTTAATACTGCTCATCTCCTGAAACCAAATACCTAAAAAGCGATCGCTTCTGATAAAGGGGGCGATCGCTTTTTAATTTGCTGTTAATACTGATGGTGAGGGCGAATCAGTTGCACATCGCGTTTTTTTGAATAAAAATATCTTTGCCATCTGTAAAGTCAGTAGACCATTCACTGATTCTAAAAGGGGCAAAGCTATGAAACTGAAGAGTGAACTTTTCTCGACGATCGCTCTTGCCATCACGGCACTTATAGCCGGGAATGCGATCGCGGCTCCTATTCCCTCAACATCCGTCCAAACGGCTTGCTATCAGCACGGAGCAGGCTATCAATATCTTTACAGCTTTGAGGCGAAAGACTCAACCATTGCCATTTGCAAAAAAGGAGAGCAGCATTACTACCTCAAACTACCAAAACTTGTCCCAGATATAAAAGAAACAACTCCCAGCCTCAATCCCACGCCTACCAAATCTTCGCGCATTTACCAAGCCTGAGCGATCGCTTTTCTCACCCGCCTAACACCTAACACCTAACACCTAACACCTAACACCTAACACTTGATACCTGAAACCTCACTTAGGTCAAAATCGCGCCGCCCATTAACCGCTGGTAGCGGTAGTCCAGTTCCTTCTGCATCAATGTCCAACGGTTGAGGGTTTCGTCCTCAGCAATTATTTTTTCAGCCGCTTCTCGTGCTATTTCCAGCACCGCTTGATCTTCGATCAAACTGGCTAGCGCAAAATCTGGCAATCCCGATTGGCGCGTCCCTAACACCTGCCCCGGACCTCGAAAGCGCATATCCATTTCTGAAATGAAAAACCCATCCTGGGATTGCTCCAGCACCTTTAGACGTTGGCGAGCCGTTTCACTGCGAGAGCTACTCATGAGCAAACAAAACGATTGATCGGCACCCCGACCCACCCGACCCCGCAACTGGTGCAGTTGAGATAGACCAAACCGTTCGGCGTGTTCAATTAGCATGACGGAGGCATTGGGCACATCCACACCTACTTCAACTACCGTCGTGGAAACGAGAATTTGGGTTTCATTTTTGCGAAAGCGGCTGATGGCACTGTCTTTTTCAGCCGAACTCATGCGCCCGTGCAGCAAGCCCACCTGAAATTCGGGAAAAACAGCCTCTTGTAGTTCCTGGTGTTCTGCGATCGCCGACTTCAAATCCAGCTTTTCCGATTCCTCTACCAGCGGCAGCACCACATAGACCTGCCGTCCTTGAGCAATTTCTCGTCGCATCAGGTCATATGCCTGCATCCGCTCTTTTCCTGCAAGAGCCGTGGTTTGAATCGGTTTTCGTCCGGGTGGCAGTTCATCAATTTGGCTGACATCCAAATCGCCATGCAGCGTCAGCGCCAACGTGCGGGGAATCGGCGTAGCGGTCATGGTCAACGTGTGGGGATGCTCTCCTTTTTGTTGGAGTCGCGCCCGCTGCTGCACCCCAAACCGATGCTGCTCATCAATCACCACCAATCCCAATCGTTGAAAAATCACCGAGTCCTGAATCAGGGCATGGGTTCCCACCAGTACCGATAATTCGCCAGTTTGTAACTGAGAATGAATTTCTCGGCGTTTAGCGGCTTTGGTCGAACCGGTCAGCAGTTCCACCGGCAGATGCAGCAGATTGAACCAGCCGACCAACTTGCGATAGTGCTGCTCGGAAAGCACTTCAGTAGGAGCCATCATTGCCGCTTGATACCCCGATTGAATCGCTGCCAGCATGGCAACCACCGCGACCACCGTTTTGCCAGACCCCACATCTCCCTGGATCAAGCGATTCATGGCGGTCGTTTTTTGCAGATCGTTCAAAATATCATTGACAACGCGATCTTGAGCATTGGTGAATTTGAACGGTAGCAAAGTATAAAATTCGTCAATCAATTTTCCGGTAGGAGCAAGAATCGCGCTTGCCTGGATCTGTTGCTGAGTTTTGCGGCGTTTGAGCAAGCCTAGTTGCAGGTAAAAGAATTCGTCGAATACTAGCCGATGACGGGCAGCGGCGAGGGCAGTTTGATTGGGGGGAAAGTGAATGTGGGCGATCGCCTGATGAATGCCCACCAATTCGTATTGAGATCGCAAAGAATCAGGCAGCGCTTCTTGAAGTTGCAGGATTGCAGGCAAAGCCGCGACCACCGTCCGCCGGACTAAATCTGCGCCAACTCCTTCCGTAAGCGGATAGACAGGCACCAATCGCCCCACTTTCAGCGAGTCGATCTCACCGCCAGAGTGATCCAACACTTCAATTTCTGGGTCTTCAATCGTCATGCCCTCCTTGCCGCGCTTGACCAACCCTGAAACCGCGATCGCCGCTCCGGGCGGATACTGTCGTTTTTGCTGCTCCTGCCAGCCGCGATTGCTGTAGCGACTCCCGGCATAAAATCGACTCAGCTTTAGCTGCCCGGTATTGTCTTTCACTATCACGTTCAAAATCGTCAGCTTAGGGTTACGCGGACTGCTAAAACAAGTGCAGAGCTTGACAAATGCAACTAATGTTACGGTTTCTCCTTCCTTTAACTCGCAGATCTTCACTTGACGGGCATAATCAATATAGTCACGCGGATAGTAGTAGAGCAAATCTCGCACGGTCAAAAGACCCAGTTTCGCTAGCTTCTCTGCATTTTTAGAACCGACACCAGATAGATAAGTCAGCGCTTGATTCAAGTTCAAAAGCGCTGAGGAAGCAGGAGTTTGGACTTCGGCGTGAGCGCTCAGTCGAACGAGTTTAGAGCTCGGTTCGCGTAGTGTCTCCGTAGGAGATATTTGAAGTTTTGTAAGTCCTTTGGATTGGGTCTGTCCACGCGCAGCGTCTGCATAGGAAATATTTTGAGTTGTTGTCTGATTGCTGCTCCCTGCTGCTCCGCTGCTGTGTTCCCAGGTTTGCCTTGCCTGATGCAAAAAGCGTCGCGTGTCTGCCACGAGGTGCTGACGCTGGGCAAAGCTCATCTCAGAGTAAGTAGTGAACTGACTACCTAATGTTTGCCAACGACGCTGATCGTCGGAAGGAAGCGGTTCAGGGGGCTGATTTAAAGAAAGGCTGAGAAATTCGCTGAACCGATGTTTTTTGCCTTGCAAGTCGTTAAACCCGCGATCGGCTTCAACTGATAACGCTTTTTGCAAACGCAACCAATCAGGCGGAGAGTAAGGAATGGAGGGCGGGGAAGATACGTCTTGATTATCTTGAGTCATGCAAAGGGCTTTTGTGGCGTGACAAAATTGCTGAGGGAGCAAGTAAACATCAACGTAACCTATCCTACATAACTTCACTCAGCTAAAAAGGCGGGTGATAAAAGTACGTTTGTTTATGAAGTGATACGCGATGTGCGACTTTTCCACAGGGTGAGCTGACCTTAGTTGAACATCAGGTAGTAATAGTAAAAGGAAATGACCGCCTCACTGGGTTTCTCCTCACTGGGTTTCTTGGGATTGCTTAATTCAATCTAGAGTTTCCACTTAGATAAAGGTACTGTAAAGAGTTCTGAGAGGGGTTGCAGGTGACAATCTCTGCGTATATATTCGGGTCAGCGCATAAGTGAACTGTAAAGAAATTATTTTCTGGAGAAAGCAGCGGTACTTATGGGATGTCTTGATACGAATCGATAGAATCTGTTTTGGATCTTTTGTGAAGCAGTTAATATCAGGGCGTTTCAGCAAAAGCAGTCGATTTGCCAAAAACGGCTTCTGCTAAGGGTTATAGGCTATATATCAAATGGGTTCTATAGATGCAACTTAGAACATTGAATCTTTTGAGACTTGATTGTTGGTTGATTGTTGAAGTTTTAAATATGGGCTTTGAGATACTTATTCTTAACTTCAGAAGATCAGATTTTCAACATTTTAAAGTTTCAAGCTCGTTGTGTGTGATTCCTATGGAACCCAGCAACTAGTTTGGATGAGGTGAGAGATGTGGAGAGAGGGAGACTTCTCTCCACTTTTTTTTGCTCAAGCCTTGCCAATGGGGAGGGGTTAGGCGTTCAATGGCAGCTAGACCTTTTTAAATTGCCGCCCTATGCCCTGTCAAGCAACCCTGACTCAGTTTATTAATTTGCTAAACGCTACTCCATTCCATGTAGCCGATCGCGTACTAACGACTTTGGCAACAGGGATAGCAACAGATACTCGCTCGTTCCAACCTGGGGAAATGTTTTTGGCATTGCGCGGTGAGCAATTTGATGGGCACCAATTTGTGACGACAGCCTTTGAAAAGGGCGCGATCGCGGCAATTGTAGACCAGAGATTTTTGAGTGCATACTCCGACATCCAACTGGCTGAGTCGTCCTTTCCTTTGATCCAAGTAGAGGACACCTTGGTGGCATATCAGGCGATCGCCCACTGGTGGCGCAGTCAATTCACCATTCCAGTCATTGCGGTGACGGGTTCCGTTGGAAAAACGACCACCAAAGAGCTAATTGCTGCCGTTCTCTCGCATTCCATCCCCGGTTCATCCCAGGTCTTAAAAACTCAGGCAAATTACAATAACGAGATTGGCGTGCCGAAAACATTATTGGAACTAAATGCCAGCCATGACTATGCGATCGTGGAAATGGGGATGCGAGGGCGAGGAGAAATTGCGTTGCTGAGCAAAATTGCTCAACCTAGCATTGCCGTGATTACCAACGTCGGCACAGCCCATATTGAGCGGCTGGGATCGGAACTCGCGATCGCCCAAGCAAAATGCGAACTCCTAGCCGAACTTTCCGCTGACAGCATCGCCATTCTCAACTATGACAATCCTTTATTACTCAAAATAGCCGCCGACGTTTGGCACGGCAAAACCCTAACGTTTGGGCTAGAAGGGGGAGATATTCACGGGCATTTGATCGACTTAAACACACTGCGAGTCGATGGCATCGATTTCCCCTTGCCCCTGCCGGGTCGCCATAATGCCCTCAATTATCTGGCAGCGTTAACGGTCGCTAAAGCGTTGAGTTTAGACTGGTCACCGCTGGCACAAGGAATCACAGTAGAGCTTCCAGGTGGACGCGCCAAACGCTACGATTTACCAAATGACATCGTGATTTTGGATGAAACCTACAATGCAGGGCTGGAATCCATGCTGGCATCTCTGCATTTGCTGATGGAAACCCCTGGCAAACGGCACATTGCCGTGTTGGGCACCATGAAAGAATTGGGGGAGCGATCGCTAGAATTTCATCAACAAGTTGGGGTAACGGCTCAGCAGCTTCAGGTCGATTATCTGCTGATCCTTGCCGATCCGCTCGAATCCGCTGCGATTAAGGCGGGTGCTGCGGGAATTCCGACTGAGTGCTTTAATAGTCAAGTCCAACTAGTAGAACGGTTGAAAACGCTAGCCCAAAGTGGCGATCGCCTGCTTTTCAAAGCATCCCGCGCCGTTGGGCTTGACCAAGTGGTGAATCAATTTCGCCGCGACCTTGGCAAATAATTCAGTCAAGCTATTTTTAAAAGCATGGAGATGTCTTGTAGAGATGCCTGAATGCCGAATAGTAGGCATGATCAAACAAGCGAGTTGTCTGTTGGGTTCGGATGGATTGCAGGCGATCTCAACTGTCATCGTCAAACTCTAAGCAACATTGCACGATCGCATCCATACCCAAACCAGCAATGCCCTGATCTTTTAACAATGGGTTGCTAGAGCTATCAAAGGTCACTACACATTTTCCTGCTGCCATCAGACGTTGGGCAAAGGCTAGGGTTTTGCTATTGGGGGCGGCGTAGGCAATAAAAATGGTGTGCGCGATCGCCCTAACCACTTCATTCCTTTTTTCCAGCCAGTTCAGCCGTGACACGAGGATAGCTGGTGCTAAACGGCGAGATTAGAAGTAAGCGATTTTCGCCAATTGCCTGTTTTTGCTCCGACGGGCGGCGGATTTTATGGAGACTGCGGACAGGACAGTGGATCATAGGTTGAGTGCCGCGCAGCAGAATTTTGAGGCGATCTTGTTCGATTGGGGTGTGAAAACCGCTGATGATGCGAATTTCACGATCGCGCAGGGCTTGTGCAGGATCATAGGTTTTGAGGATGAGGTCGCCGGAGCATTGGACGGAGCAAAAGAGGGTGATCGAATTTTGTGAAAGTAGACCCACTATTTCAGAGGTGTTTTAGCGCGATCGCGCCATTCTGTCCGCCAAAGCCAAAGCTGAGGCAGAGGGTATGATTTAGCGGGGCAGAGCGTGTTTGGGTGACAAAATTTAGGTCAAATTCTGGGTGCTGCAATCCCACATTGGGCGGTAACTTTTGGTGTTTGAGTGCCATCAGGCAAAATGCGGCACCCAACGCCCCGGATGCGCCAATTGTGTGACCGGTTGCGCCTTTGGTGGAGCTAACTGGGGCGTTCGGTAAAAGTTGTTGGATTAACGCCGCTTCGTTGCGATCGTTGAGTTGAGTTGCGGTGCCGTGGGCGTGGATATAGTCAATATCTGAAAGAGTTAAACCGCTGCGAGTCAGGCATTGTTTGACCGCGATCGCCGCCGCTCGACTATTCGGTTCCGGGGCACTCATATGATATCCATCAGAGGTGAAGCCACATCCCATAATCTGACCATAGGGTTTGGCTTGACGCTGGTGGGCTAACTCGGCGGATTCCAGCACCAAAACAGCACCCCCTTCACCTAAAACCAATCCTTCGCGATCGCGATCAAATGGATAAGCTCCTGTCTGCGCTAAGGCTCCCATTTTGCGAAATCCAGTCACTGTTAGCGGCGTAATTGGGGTTTCTACCGCTCCCGCAATCACGCGATCGCATTGCCCCGTTCTGACCAATTCATACGCTTGAGCGATCGCCCATAATCCAGTAGCGCAGGCTGCCATGGGAGACAGCACTAGAGTTTGGGTGCCCAGCAGCCGAGCCGCCGCGATCGCGCCCCCATTCGGCAAGGTATCCAGCCAACTCCGCAGCATCTCATCGTTGTAATGTCCACCAACAGACTGCTTTGCTAGCACTTCCCACCGTGCCTGATGCCCCCGACTAGACCCAATCACCACACCGCAGTCAGGCAAAGGTGACTCTAGCCCAGCATCCTTGAGTGCGGCAAAAACAAGTTGTTCAGTCAAAGCGACTAGGGCAATCGGTTGGGTAGCAACTAGGGCGGCAGGAAACGGGTCGATATCTAGAAAAGGCTGATGGAATCGGATTCCAGAATTTCCTGCTAGCAAATGCTGCCAAGTTGATTCCAGGGAACCTAGCGCAGAAACTAGCCCCATTCCCGTAACCACAACATTCATAAACGAAATTGCAGCGCACCCATCAACCAGATAAAAATATTATTTCATTCCTTCATTGCTGATTTTTTGCTCATGCGCCCTTTTTCAAATTGCCACCGCTGACTACTTTAATCGACTCAATGCGATCGCCCTGCTGAATTTTATCGACCGTTTCCATGCCTTTCGTCACATAGCCAAAGACCGCGTAGTCGCCATCCAAAAAGCTGAGGTCGGTTAGCGCCACATAAAATTGCGAAGATGCAGAATCGGGTAGGGAAGAACGAGCCATCGCGATCGCGCCACGGGTATGACGAAGTTTGGGGTTTGCAGAAACACCCGCTGTTGCCAGGGTTTGAGAATAAATCGGCTTGTCTGCACCTACAGGTTTAATTTCTAAAGGAATGTAACGGGGTTTAGACGTTGCAGGATCAATAAAGCTGCCGGTTCCTAAGCGTTCAGCCGGAAAATTAGTGTCCTTACTTTGAGGATCACCCCCTTGTACCACAAAGGGTTGAGGCTCACGCA
>CASBQE010000037.1 GCA_949127665.1 Synechococcales cyanobacterium PMM_0083 | reverse complement strand
GGCAGGTTGTTTTTGAACACTGCCAGCATAACGATAATGACGAAAAACACGGTGGGAACTTCATTAAACCAGCGGAACTGCTGCCCAGTCATTGTGCATTCATTTGCCGCCAGCTTTTTCATGATTCGTTTGCAGTAGTGATGATAGCCCACCAACAGCAACACACAGCCCAGCTTGATATGCATCCACGGCTCTTTCATGATCTCCGGTTCAGTGGTCACTAAACCGATCGCCATCGCGATCGTCAGCAGCATTGCCGGAGTCATGATGATGCTATATAGCCGCTTTTCCATCACCTGATACTGGGTTGTCAAAATGCTGCGCGCCGGTTCTGGCTGCTCATAGGCTTCTGCATGATACACAAACAGCCGAGGCAAATAAAACATACCTGCAAACCAGCACACAATCCCGACGATATGAAACGCTTTGAACCAAAAATATGCCATTCTTAAATCCTTTTTAGAACTTCAGACTGAGCGATCGCAGATTTCGATCTGCTCAATTCAGGACTGGACAGAAGCCAAAATCCAGATCCTCAATCTATCGCGTCTATTCAGCCTTTTCTAGTGTCTTGTGTTTACCCTAGCAAGGTTGAGGGCAACCATAAAGAATTGCCCCTACAAATTTCATCCCGAATTCAGTAATGCCGGATGTCTTTACACTTTTGGAGAGGTGAACTCATCTTTAACCAGTTTGTCCCAACCCAAATTTTTGAGAGAGTCGTTACGCCGAAGAGGTCGGGTTACAAGTTCAAGAATATCTCGTGCATTGGCAAAGCCGTGAATTTGAGCAAAGGTAAATTCAACTGACCACTTTGTGTTGATGCCACGGGCTTCTAACGGGTTTGCATGAGCCATGCCGGTGATGACTAAATCGGGCTGTAGTGTTTTGATCCGTTGCAGTTGGTTGTAGTTATCGGGTTTTTCTACAATTGTCGGAATAGGGACTTGCATTTCTCGGCAGGTTTGCTCTAAGAGGGCGAGTTCTGCGGCTTGATAGCGCTTGTCCATATAGGGGATGCCGATTTCTTGGCAGGTCATGCCGCAGCGAATCAGGAAGCGGGCAAGCGAAATTTCTAGCAGGTTATCGCCCATGAAAAATACGGATTTTCCACGAATTAGGCTCGTGTACTCTTCCAGATTTTGCCAAATCAGCGCTTCTCTTTCATCTAAACCTTTCGGCTCGATGTTGAAAACAGAGCAAATTTTTTCGACCCAGGCGCGGGTGCCATCGGGACCGATTGGAAAGGGGGCACCAATCAGTTTGCATTTGCGGCGGCGCATGAAGGTAGTGGCGGTGCGAGAAAGGAAGGGGTTTACGCCTGCAACGTAATAGCCCTCTTGAATGATGGGCAATTCAGTGTACCGTTTGGAGGGCAACCAGCCGGAAACTTTGATGCCTTGCTTTTTCAGTTCCAGAGTGAGCTGGGTAACCACTGGATCGGGGAGGGAGCCGAACAGGACGAGGGGTGGATGATCAACATATTCAGCTTCGTCGGTGGCGATATCTTCTTTTTTGCGTCCGAAGTTGAGCAGTTTTGCGATCGCATTCCGCTCTTCTTTTTCCGCTTCTGGTGCTTTTTCCGGGCAGCGATGCACCATTGCCGCCAGCACGGTATCTTCTCCTTGGGTGAATGCATAGTCGAGACCATTAGCGCGAGCCACCACAATGGGAATACTCAGTTCAGACTCTAGCTTCGGAGCCATGCCTTCCAAATCCATTTTGATGATTTCGGTGGTGCAGGTGCCAATCCAGACAATCACACTAGGATTGCGATCGCGCTTAATTTGTAAGCAGAGTCGTTTTAGCTCCTCGTAATCATTTAATTGGGCAGAGATATCCCCTTCTTCCAGTTCTGCCATCGCATACCGAGGTTCAGCAAAAATCATTACCCCCATCGCATTTTGCAGAAAATATCCGCAGGTTTTCGTTCCAATCACCAGAAAAAAACTATCTTCAATTTTTTGATATAGCCAAGCGACGCAGCTAATGGGGCAAAACGTATGATAGTTGCCTGTTTCACATTCAAACGTTAGCGCTTGGGGTTGGGTATCGGCGAGAGTCATTACAGCGTCCTCCTGAACTAATTGGCAAAGTCTTTAACTTAAAAAATGATTTCTCAGTAGACTAAGAGCTTGTTTAGGTGAGCAAATTTGTTTGAGTAATTTGAGCAGCTAAATAAGTCTTTCTCCTGTTCATTCGCTCGTCGTTCAGTCAACAACTTAGAGCTTTGGGGTCTGGGGTCTGGGCTTTAGCGGGTTGCGATCGCCCGGAGCGACCACCCTCACACGATTCATCAATTTTGGATATCAAATGAGACACTTGGCTGGCTGGCAGATCAGTTTCATAGGATGAGGCTGCCGGAAGAAACTTGAGCGCATCACTAGCCGTTGTCTGTTTCCCGTTGCCGTTGTCCAACGCATTTGGGCTGGACTTAGATGCGGCTTTGAGATGTTCATCTGGATTAAAGTTGAGATCGAGCGCCGCTACAATTCGGTCTGGATTGTTGCTTAAGTCAACAATTAAAGGGAGCAACTGATTAAGCTGTGGTTCCAATACAGCCAATGTTGCCAGTATGAAGCTTGAAGAAGGACGGCGGTGCCCGTCACAATTAACCCAGACCTGCAACCGGGCAATCCAAACACGATTTTCGACGTAGTAGTCGAGCCATTGTTTCCTTACGGATTGACGAAACTGCTGAGTATTCACACGACACCTTAAAACAAGAGTTAATGAGCTTGAAGATTAAGTTCCACCCTATTGTCGGACAACTTGAAACTTAATCTTCAAAACTCAAAACTCTTTTCACATCCTCAAACCATCATCAGATCTAATACTTCTTCCTCAGATTTCACTTTAGGCTCCGGTGGGTTGAGGTAGAAATCAGATAGCAGCGAAAACAATTCGCGATCGGGGGTATCGTTTGGCACCACGCCTTCGGGTCTTGCCAAAATCTGATCTGCAATATTCAGATAGTAGTCACAGACATAGTTCAAAGACGGATCGGTTTCAGCCATCTCGAACAAGGTTTTGCCCTTCACCCGCGACACCCGAATATCTTCGATCAGTGGCAGCACTTCAAGCACTGGCATGGGAACCGCTTCAATATATTTCTCAATCAGATCACGCTTTGAAGTTCTGTTGCCAATCAGACCGGCAAGCCGCAGCGGATGAGTCCGGGCTTTTTCGCGAACCGATGCCGCAATTCGGTTGGCAGCAAACAAAGCATCGAAGCCATTATCCGTCACAATCATGCAGTAATCGGCATAGTTTAGCGGAGCAGCAAAACCGCCGCAAACCACGTCACCTAGCACGTCAAACAAAATTACGTCGTATTCATCGAAGGCGTTCAGTTCTTTCAAAAGCTTTACCGTTTCACCCACAACATATCCGCCGCAACCTGCGCCCGCTGGCGGTCCGCCTGCTTCTACACAATCCACTCCGCCGTATCCTTTATAGATGACATCTTCGGGCCAGACATCTTCGTAGTGATAGTCTTTTTCTTGCAGCGTATCAATAATGGTTGGAATTAGAAAACCCGTTAGGGTGAAGGTGCTGTCGTGCTTTGGATCACAGCCGATCTGCAAAACCTTTTTACCCCGTTTGGCAAGTGCTACAGAGATATTGCAACTTGTTGTCGATTTTCCAATGCCACCTTTTCCATAAACAGCAAGTTTCATATCGTTTGTCTCCTAATTTTTTCTCAAAGGTGGTAATAAAGTCTGCGTTAGCGGGTGCTTATCGCAATGTAAGTTTCTTCAGTCACTGCAAGCATTATTGTCGAACTTTGCAGTTAAAGGAAGCTGCCTTAGAAGATAGTAGGGGTGTAAATGGTAGCTATCCAAGTTAGGCGTATCAAAGAAGCCTTTCATGACATCTTATGTCTGATTTGAGTATTTTTTGAGTGTAAGAGTTTTTTTATAGCTTGCTTTTTATAAAAAACGGATCAAACTTAAATAATCTGCTGATTGTTGCCTTTACTGAGATACACCAGTTTTTGGGTTGATGCAGAGTGTTTGGAACCGTTTTAGAGTTGTTTTGCTCAAATAAATTACTAAAGCTTAGGTATAAAGTCTCCAAACTAGAACTGAAATGAGACTTTTGCAGATTCAGATTAAATCTTTGTGAAAATGCAAGTTTGCAAAAACTGATGTTTTAGGATTGCCGAAGCTTTTGTTAAAAATGGTTAATTCTCTGTGCTTGGTAAACTTTTATGAACTTTTTGTTCCCATGATGGGAGTTTGTCATGCAATGCCCAACTGCCAAAGTTAACAGGTTGTGAAAAAGCATCTCAAACGATCGCGCCTTCGATTTAGTTCGTGTCACGAAGCTTTCGCCACTTTCCAGAGAATAAAAAATCGAATTTCAGGGCATCCGCCAGATAAGGATTTCAAAAATCGTCTGATGATGCTCTAGTTGATGGCGAAAAACTAAAGACACTACTGATTGACAATCGCGATCGCCTGAAAGCTGACCTATAGTGCTAGATAGCAAGCACAATTGCTAGAGCTTCAGAGATAGCCTGAATGGTTGCATCATTCAGCGATCCTAAACACTTTACTAACCGAGTTTCGGATACGGAGCCAAACCGACTTGATCTCAGTGGCTGGCTCATTATAGAAGTCTTATCCGTCAAGGTCAGTTTCCAACTCTGCACTCCGCACCTTGCACCCCGTACTTCGTATTCCTCACTTCATACCCTTTATCCTGCACTTCTCCTAAGCATTTTGAGGCGTTGTCACTGGGCGACCCTGATAAAGGTCAAGCCCAACTTCAACCGCGCACACTGCGGCAATGATGGCGATAATCACCACAGGCGGTAGACTTGCACCCGCGATCGCCAAGACAAACAATACTCCAGCAGCAGCCAATCGATGCTTGGTTCTGGCTTTGCACTTAAAGATAATTCCGGTACGGTGCAGCACTGCCAGCGCCACAAAGCATAGCGCCACTGAGCCACAGATCAACCAGCGCTCTGAATCTGATAAAAGCGTCCCATCTTTGCTCAGAATTACATGCTCCACGCCGATGCCTGCGGCTGCCAGCCCAATTACCAGGGGCAGATGGGAATAAAACCAAAATTGAAACACTCGCAATCGACCCGAAGCTTTGGGCGCTCGAATGGCTGAACCGTCCACGTTGTCAAAATAAATCCACCAGAGGCTAAAGGCAACGATAAAGCCGAAGACTGCACTGAAGGCGCTAATGCCACTCCATTTCATTTCAGAAACGCCATTCACTACAGCAATGATGGCTTCCCCCAGCACGATGATGGTAAACAGTCCAAATCGCTCTGGCAGATGTTCTAGATGCGGCGGAAAATTTGCTTGGTGCCGTTGGGCAGTCAGCGGTGTGGCAAAGTCAGCCATCAACCCCAATGCCCAGAAACCAAACCGAAGGGGGATTGGCACAAAGGCAGAGATGATCCAGAACGCTACCGCGATCGCGAACCCAATTGCATAGTGCGTCGTTAGCCCTCGTGCAGCGGGAATGCACCAGCCAGTCCATAAATATTCCAGCACCAACACGATGCGCGCCGCCGCATAAGACAGGGCAAAACCAGTAGACGTATCATCCAAACCATGATGGACGTTGATCGCCAGTGCCGCGATCGCCAACATTTGCACTCCCATCAACACGCGCCGAATCACGGTATCCGTATCAAAGCGATTGGCATATAGCGTGGCACCAATCCATGCCCACCACAGCGGCACAAACAACGCCACAAAGCCCACAAAGCCCGTCAGCGAAACATCTTGACTTAAGTTATGGGCAACTTGCGACACCGCTACAACAAACACCAAGTCATAGAATAGCTCTAGCCAAGTCGCACGGCGGACTTCGTCGTCTTCTCCACCCCGAAGCCGAGGTGGTTGTATCCAGCTAGTCATAGGTCATTGAATTAAAATGCTAATAAGATCACGAGGCTATTACTGTTTAGTTTTACCATTTGCCATCCACCCATGAATTCAGATAGTGCAACTTTGTTTCAGCGGGGCGTTGATTTATTTGAACTGCGGGATTGGGCAGACGCGATCGCCGTGTTAGATCAGGTGATTCAACAGCAGCCCGATCACGATGCCGCTTGGTGTTGCAAAGCGCTGTGTCAGGGGCTTTTACAGCAGTTAGAGACTTCGCTTGCGAGTTTTGACCAAGCGTTAGCCATTAATCCCACCAATTTGAAAGCGCTGGAAAACAGGGGAATTTTGCTGGTGCAGATGGAACGACCGAAAGAGGCGATCGCCACCTTTGACGTGTTGCTACAATTTCAGCCGATGGATTACAAAGCCTGGAGTACCAAGGGCGATGCGTTGGTGCAACTGAAGCGCTTTCAAGATGCGATTCATGCCTACGACTGCGCCTTAGAATTTAACCCCAACGACTTCAAAGCTTACTCTAATCGCGGCAACGCTTTCGTCGAACTGGGGCGTTATCACAGTGCCATCAGCAGTTTTGATAAAGCCCTGGCAATCCATCCCGATGAGCCGCAAATTTGGTTTAACCGAGCCTGTGCGCTAGATATATCGGGCAAAAAAGAGGAAGCGCTGGCAGGGTACGATCGAGCGCTTACTGCCAGTCCAGTTCACGTTTCTAGTTGGGTGAATCGGGGTAATTTGCTAGCAAAGCGAGGCAATGAAACCGAGGCGATCGCCAGCTACGATGAAGCCATTCAACTTGATCCTAAAGCTACTCAAGCCTGGAACAATCGGGGATTAGCGCTACGACGACTGGGGCGAATGAAAGAGGCGATCGCGTCTTATGATCAGGCGATCGCCACCAATCCCACCAACTACGAAGCCTGGGATAATCGCGGCTATGCTCTCGCCAAAATGGGCAAAATCCGCGAGGCACACGCCAGCATTGATCAGGCGCTAGAAGCTCACCCCAACCATGCCAACGGCATTTATAACAAGGGCTACTGCTACGCCATGCAGGGCAAAACCACCCTGGCTGTAGACCACATTTCTAGAGCGATCGCGCTCAATCCTCAAAAATATCTGCCTGCCGCCGCCACCGACCCTGATTTAGAAATGTTGCACAGCAATAAACGCTTCCAGGCATTGATCAAAAGCTATCGGAAGCTATCCTAATTTACTGGCAAGCACCAACTGTACGGCTGTCTTCGGGTGTGGCATCGGGATAAAAGGTGCGGATGGCGTTGCCTTTTTTCACAAAAACTGCCTGAAAAGACGGGACTGCTGAATCATTAACCGTGTAAAGGCAAGCAATGGACTGATCGGCGGGGGTGCCTTTGGGCACGTTGAACAGTTTGAAGGCGCGAGTGCCATCCACCAACATTTCCGCAGCATTGCTGACGTAACCGTAGCCCTTAATCGGCTGTTCGGCGATGGTGCGATCGCCCTGTTTAATTGCCACGCCAAAGGTATAAATACTACCCTCAACCACTTCTTCCTTGGCATCTTGCCCGCTAGAAGTCCGCTCAATCCGCCCGCCAATACCCTTCTCCTGAAACTCCAGGTATCGCCCTACAAAGTGCAAGCCACCGATGCCTTTGCCACTCTTTTCGCCACAAAAAATGTGCTTAAAGCCCTTGTACTTAAACCAGATAGTGCCCAAATCATCTAGAAACTCAGGATCGCTGCTACGGCTGGCAAAAATGGCTCCATTCGTTGCCTGTTTGAGCTTACGCACAAGATCGGGATAGTAGCCAATTAGCCGTTTGAAATCCTGTTCGCTGACGGGCGCGTCAAATTCTGCGCCGCATAGCTGCAAAATCTTCCGGTCAAATGCTTCTAGTTTGGGTGGTGGCGGTGTGATATCTCGGTTTTCCGACGAGTTTTCTACCGGAACAGGATTGCTAATCGTATCAAAAAAGGGCAGCAGGGCTTGATTCTGAGGTTTTTTGCCGCCTGTGTTAGACGGGGGCTTTTTGCTCGGCTTGCCTGACATGTCAGGATTAGCAGTTCCCGCCTGAAATTCGCCACAGTCGGCATTAACCCATCGCTGTGCGGGTGTGGCGTTGGGAACTCTCAACAAAATGTAAGTGCGGCGATCGCTATTGAACCCAACCGATTCATACTGTTGCCCAATTGTGAGCCGGACGTTGCCCGGATTTTCCCCTTCAATTGCCTGGTTTGCCACACAGTCTTGCTGCGCCGTAAACGAACCCTTGGGCGGCACTTGGGCACTGCCAGAAAATTGCTCAAAGCCCACAACTGCTAGCGAAATGCCAATTGCGAATCCAGTCCATGCAATACTCGTTTGTTTTTGGGGCGATCGCGTCATTATCAGGTTCCTCTTAGTTCTCCTCTATAGAATTCAAACCGATAGGAAAGGATTCCTGCAATCATCAGCAACACTTATTCCCGCTATGCCAGTGTCAAAGCAAAAATGGAAGTTCCCGCTAATAGCGGTTGGATTTGGGCGGGAGAGATGCCTAAACGCGCTAATGAGCTAAGCTGATCCAGCATTTCGCTCAGGCGAAAGGATTGGAGTTCAAACCCTTGTTCGGCGATGAATTGCTGCATGTGGTCAGCATCCTCAAAACTATTATCGAACGTCGATCTACCGGTGTTTTGAGCGATCGCCTGCAAAATTCGTTCGGTCGCTGGATTGTACTTTCGCAGTTGACTGCGCCGCTGTTTAGTGGTCAGATCTGGCGTGATCCATACTCCGCCGTACTGCTGCAACATCTGCCGCACATTGGCAAACACCTGCTGTTTTTCGGGTAAGGTCAGATATTGCAGCAAGCCCTCACAGGCGATCGCGATCGGTTCACCCCGACGAAAATAATCAGCATTCAGCGGAAACTGGCTAGGAGATGCTGTGGCATCGATCGCGGCAAAGTGGAGATTGGGGCGAGTGACCATCAGGCGATCGACGAGTTCCCGTTTTTGCCCAATCATCAGCGGCAAATCACTTTCCACAAAAGTGATCTCTGGATTGCCAGACATCACCATGCCGCGCGGCAACAAGCCGGATGCCAGTTCCAAAATTTGCCGACACTCAAACGTTGCCAACAACCAATTCACCGCCTTATATCGCGCCTCCATCACAGGCGCAAAATGCTTTAATTCCTCAATCCCCTCAGCCATATACTGTTCCGCGATCGCCTGAGCATTCACCAATTCCGAAATCTCTGCTGCATAGGGAATATCGCTGAACTGGCGCGCATAGGTCACCAATAAAGCGGTTGGACTGATTTTGTCGAAAGAATCAGTCATCGTTATTTCTCGCCACTTTTAAAATCTTCGTTGCCACATCTTCTGGCACGGGCATGACGGAAAGGCGATTGCCTGGGCGCACCAGCCACAGTTCATCGGGGGTGAAGGTTTGGCGCAGGGTGTCTAGGGTGAGGATGGTGGGAAAGGTTTCGGCAAATTCCACGATCGCGGTGTGCCAACGAGGATTTTCTAAGGTGGATTTGGGATCGTAGTAGTTGCTGCTGGAATCAAACTGGGTTGGATCGATCACAGTCGGCTGGGTGACTTTCATCAAACCGACAATGCCCAGTGGCGTGGTGTTGGAGTGATAAAAAAAAGCCAGATCTCCTGGCTGCATGGATTTAAGAAAGTTGCGAGCTTGATAGTTGCGTACCCCATCCCAAATGGTTTCGCGATCGCGTTCCAAATCCACAATGC
>CASBQE010000036.1 GCA_949127665.1 Synechococcales cyanobacterium PMM_0083 | reverse complement strand
GCGCCAGAGGGAAACTGGACAAAGTGCCAAACGTAGCCGTCGTTGGTATTTTTTTGGTTTAGCAGTTGCACCACATCGCCTTGCACTCCGTAATGCGGAGACGTGGCTGAAGTAGATGGGTTTGCCCGAACATTGATGCGATCGCCGCCCTTTCCTGCCAACACACCATACTCCGCCATTCCTTCTGTATATCTGACAAAATCGCCGCGCACCCAACCTTTTGCACCCGAAGAAAATTGCACGTAATTCCACATTACGCGATCGCTGCCCATCATGGAGCGTGTCACCTCGACGCGATCGCCCGCCAATCCATAGTGAGCACGAGAAGACGCGATCGTAGGGGCAGACCGGACATTGATCCGGCTACCAGAGTCTTGAGCCACCAGCGTTGCTGGACGAGCAACCGAGGGTAGAGCAGCGCCGACGGTTGCAACGCTTACAGCAACAGCAGAAAACAGAAGGTGAAGTGCTTTCATAACGATTTTCCAGGATTAATAATTGGGCTATCGTTGACTTCAAAGGGTCTCAAAGGTTTTCCAAAAGTTTTCCAAAAAAAGCTCCAATTTTGCAGCAATTCTGAACCCTTTCTGAATCACCCAACCCAAAGACATCTGGCATACTGAAGGCACATGCTTTTTGTTAAAACTCACTATGTTTGGCACTTTTCAGCACAGCAGTCTTCGCATTGAAGTTCCCGCCACAGAGCAAGCGTTACGGCAAGGCTTGCTGCACACAGCAAGCTTGCAACAGTGGTTATTTCCGCAACGGCTTTCTACAGGATTGCCGGAAGAATTGACCACTGGATTAATATTTACCAGTTGGCTTGGTCCCGTCACCGTTCAGCACACCGTTGACCATGTGGAAGCGAACAGCTTACGGCTGCTTCTCAGTCAAGGCATTGATGGCTTTCATGAATGGCATTGGGGCGAAGGCTGGGTGCAGTCTCGGCTTGAGGGAATTTCTCTGCTGCCGCTCAACTTGGGACAAACCCTCAGCCTCATGCGGCTACGGCAATTCTTGGTTGCCCCGCACCCGCAAGCGAACTGACTCAGCGTGAGAATGCAGTCCTTCTGCCGTTGCCAGCAGATCGATCGCGCTGGCAACTTTTTCTAGGGCTGCTTGCGAATACTGAACCAAGCTGGAATGCTTCAGGAAAGTTTCTACCGTTAAGGCGGAAGCGTATCGCGCTGCGCCAGAAGTGGGCAAGGTGTGGTTCGGTCCTGCCAGGTAATCCCCCACGGCTTCAGGGGTAGACGAACCGAGGAAAATCGCGCCCGCGTGACGAATTTTATCTAGCAAGCCCCAGGGATCAATAACTTCCAGTTCTAAATGTTCTGGGGCAAATTCGTTAGAGAGTTCCGCCGCGACATCCAATGATTCCACCACGACAACTAAGCCATAGTGAGCGATCGCCTTCTCCGTCAGAATGCGCCGTGGATGATCAATCAACTGCCGTTCCACTTCATCGACGACTTTTCGCGCCAACACCGAGTCGTCGGTTAATAAAATAGAGGCTGCCATTTGGTCATGTTCCGCCTGCGCTAGCATATCTGCCGCAACGTAAGCCGGATTAGCGCTCTTGTCAGCAATAATGAGTACTTCCGATGGACCTGCGAGGGAATCGATCCCCACGGTGCCATAAACCAGTTTTTTCGCCAATGTGACGTAAACGTTCCCAGGTCCAGTAATGACATCAACCTTTGGAATTGTTTCAGTACCGTAGGCAAGTGCGGCGATCGCTTGCGCCCCCCCAACGCGGTAAATTTCCTCAATTCCCGCCTCTTGGGCTGCAACCAGCACCGCTGGACTAATTCCCTGCTCTCCACCTGGAGGAGTGACCATAACAATGCGAGGAACCTTCGCCACCTTTGCCGGAATCGCATTCATGATCACCGTGCTGGGATAGGAAGCCTGTCCACCGGGCACATAAATACCGGCACGATCCACCGGAGTATACCGTTTGCCCAGCACAACTTCGTTCTCACCAAAATGCACCCAACTTTTCGGCACTCGTTGACGATGAAAGGCTTCAACTTGCCGACAAGCGAGCTGGATGGCATCTAGCAATTCTTTAGAAACTTGTTGGTAGGCTGCATCTAGCTCTGAGCCACTCACCCTCAAGTCATCAGATTTCAAATCCAGGCGATCGAACTCTGAAGTGTAATGTAACAATGCTCGATCGCCCTGACGTTTCACCGCTTGAAGCACTTCCCGCACAGTTGACTCTTTGTGAGTAACCTGGTCGTCATGAGTGCGGTCACAGATGCGCCGTAGTTCAGATCGTGCCTCAGTCCGCTGAGTGATAATTCGCAGCATGGAATTCGGAATACCAATCTTAAAAAAGTTGTCTAGACGAGAACAGATTTCTGGGGGTCTATCATCCGGTCAGAAAACAGATGCGCCCATCTTCGTTACTCTAGCTTAACCTGGATTTTTAGGACATTGGGCTGTCGAGCGTTAGAGATGTTATAGTAATCCTTCGAGCATTTATCGCATTTTTTCGATAATGTTTCGATAGGTAGTAAAGTTTTTAGGATTTACTGTGGCTAACATCAAGTCTGCCATTAAGCGCGTAGAAATTGCTGAGCGCAATCGGCTTCGGAATAAGAGCTACAAGTCTGCTGTGAAGACATTTGTGAAAAAATGCTTCGTTGCTGTTGGCAATCATGCTGCCAGCCCAACGCCTGAATCTGAGCAAATGGTTCAAGCTAGTTTAGCATCTGCTTATAGTCATATTGATAAGGCAGTCAAAAGGGGTGCGCTGCACTCAAATACGGCAGCCCGTAAAAAGTCTAATTTGATGCGGGCTGTTAAGGGGCTAGAAACGAACCAAGCAACCGTTTCTTAAAGTTCCAATTGTCTTAGCGGGAGCGGACTCGCGGGTTGAAGCCACCTGAATTATCTTATTAAGTTTCTAAGCTTAAACTTGCATCAAAACTAGCTTTGACTATTTGGGATGTCTTCTAAATGCAACTTGTTGACACTCATGTTCATATTAACTTTGAGACGTTCCAGCAAGATTTGGATGAGGTAGCTCAGCGTTGGCGGGAAGCTAATGTTGCTTACCTCATTCATTCTTGTGTGGAACCGTCAGAATTTAGCGGCATTCAGGCGATCGCTGATCGCTTTCCCGAACTGTTCTTTGCAGTTGGGTTGCACCCGCTAGATGTAGAAGGCAAGTGGACTAACCAAATTGCTGATCAGATTTTTCAGTTAGCAAGTTCTGATCGACGAGTAGTGGCGATCGGTGAAACGGGTTTAGATTTTTTTAAAGCTCAGAACTCGGATCAGCAGCTAAATTCGCTTGATGAACAGTTGGCGATCGCTCAACGCCTGGATTTACCCGTCATTATCCACTGTCGAAATGCAGCAGAAGCGATGGCTAACCATTTTCGTCGATTTTGGGAGCAGAACGGCTCGGTTCGAGGGGTGATGCACTGCTGGGGAGGAACGCCAGAAGAAACTCAATGGTTTTTAGATTTAGGATTCTTTATTAGCTTTAGCGGTACAGTCACGTTCAAGAAAGCCATTCAGATTCATGAGTCCGCTCAAATGGTGCCGAGCGATCGCTTACTAGTAGAAACTGATTGTCCCTTCTTAGCACCCGTTCCTCACCGGGGCAAACGCAATGAACCTGCCAACGTTCGGGATGTTGCCGAGCAAGTTGCTGAATTACGAAATCTGCCAATTGACCAACTGGCAGCCCAAACAACAAACAATGCCCGCAAACTGTTTCGCCTACCTCCCTTGCCAGCTTTGGCAATCTGAATTCAAGATTTTTACTAAAATTTCAGCAAGTTTTACTACACTCGGTTGACGAGATTACATATTTTTGCTAAAGAGTTTCCTTTTTTTGCAAAATCGAGGCATAATGAAGAAAAATATTAATACAATATAGAAACAGTGGGAAACCCTTGAAGCAATCTCTACATTTGGTGGTCACACCCCGTTACTTCGCAATATCATTTTGCCTTTTCGCATCTGTATTTAACCTGTAGGTACGCTTGATGCTACAGCTATATTCGACTGCACAGCTATTAGTTTCTGCAAGTCAGCGGTTAGATCACATGGTTTTTGTGGCAATTTCAGGCCTGTTAGAAACTTGAACATTTGTATCTTTGGTTTTTCTCTTTGCGGTTTTTAAAGAGCTATCCACGTAAACGATTAGTCAAATCAATGTTGGCTGTTGACTTTTTGATGAGCAATCATCTATAATCGTCACTCGCGCTGGGCACACCCCTTCTGAAGACACCGCATGACTGAATACAACACACCCGCTTTTACCTTACCGGATTTAGTCGAGATTCAGCGAGAGAGCTTCCGCTGGTTTCTTGAAGAAGGTCTGATTGAAGAATTAGACAGTTTTTCTCCGATCACAGACTACACTGGCAAGTTGGAGCTTCACTTTGTCGGGAAAGACTATAAGCTAAAGCGACCAAAGTATGATGTTGATGAAGCGAAGAGGCGAGATAGCACTTATGCTGTCCAGATGTATGTTCCTACCCGGTTAATTAACAAAGAAACTGGAGAGATCAAAGAGCAGGAAGTATTCATCGGTGATTTGCCCTTGATGACCGATCGCGGCACCTTCATTATCAATGGTGCAGAACGAGTCATTGTCAACCAAATTGTGCGCAGTCCTGGGGTTTACTACAAATCTGAAACAGATAAAAATGGACGGCGCACCTACAACGCTAGCTTAATTCCCAATCGAGGTGCTTGGCTAAAGTTTGAGACTGATAAAAATGATTTGGTCTGGGTTCGTATTGATAAAACCCGCAAACTTTCTGCTCAAGTACTCCTGAAAGCGTTGGGTCTCAGCGATGGCGAAATTTTCGACTCGCTACGCCATCCCGAATATTTTCAGAAAACAATCGATAAGGAAGGGCAATACGGCGAAGAAGAAGCCTTGATGGAACTGTATCGGAAGTTGCGCCCCGGTGAGCCTCCCACGGTTTCGGGCGGTCAACAATTGCTTGATTCTCGTTTCTTCGATCCTAAGCGCTATGACTTAGGCAAAGTTGGGAGATATAAGCTAAATCGCAAGCTGCGCTTAAATGTGCCTGAAGTGATGCGGGTGTTAACGCCGCAAGATATTCTCTCGGCGATTGATTACCTGATCAACTTAGAGTTTGATATTGGAAGCATTGATGACATCGATCACCTTGGTAATCGACGAGTTCGTTCTGTTGGTGAACTCCTTCAAAACCAGGTGCGTGTTGGATTGAACCGTTTAGAGCGGATCATTCGGGAGCGCATGACTGTCTCCGACGCTGATTCACTTACCCCAGCATCTTTGGTTAATCCCAAACCATTAGTGGCAGCGATTAAGGAATTTTTTGGTTCCTCCCAACTCTCGCAGTTTATGGATCAAACAAATCCTTTAGCAGAGTTAACGCATAAACGTCGTTTGAGTGCCCTTGGTCCTGGCGGCTTGACCCGTGAACGCGCCGGATTTGCGGTTCGCGATATTCATCCCTCTCACTACGGGCGTATTTGCCCCATTGAGACTCCTGAAGGTCCCAATGCTGGCTTGATTGGCTCCTTAGCAACTCATGCGCGGGTCAATGCCTATGGGTTTATCGAAACACCCTTTCGCAAGGTTGAGAATGGACGGGTCTGTCAAGATATAGCTGCCGCTTACATGACAGCAGATGAGGAAGATGATCTGCGGGTTGCAGCAGGCGATGTGCCGATGGATGAAACTGGGTTAATTCTGGGCGATGAAGTTCCGATTCGCTATCGTCAAGAGTTCACGACAGCGACTCCAGATGAAATCGACTACGTAGCTGTTTCTCCAGTGCAAATTATTTCGGTTGCAACCTCCTTGATTCCATTTTTGGAACATGATGATGCTAACCGAGCGTTGATGGGATCAAACATGCAGCGGCAAGCAGTTCCATTGCTGCGTCCTGAGCGTCCGTTAGTCGGAACAGGCTTAGAAGCTCAGGCAGCTAGAGACTCTGGTATGGTCATTGTGAGCCGAACAGACGGGGAAGTTATTTTTGTTTCAGCCGATCGCATTCGAGTCCGTGATCCCCATGGTCGAGAGATCGATTACCAAGTTCAAAAATATCAGCGGTCTAACCAAGACACCTGTCTTAACCAGCGACCGATTGTTTTTCTCGGCGATCGCGTTGTTGCAGGGCAGATTTTGGCAGACGGTTCTGCTACCGAGTCAGGTGAGTTGGCGCTCGGACAAAACATCCTCGTCTCCTATATGCCCTGGGAAGGCTACAACTATGAAGATGCCATCCTGATCAGCGAACGATTAGTCTTTAATGATATCTATACCTCGATCCATATCGAAAAGTATGAAATTGAAGCACGTCAAACGAAGCTGGGTCCTGAAGAGATCACCCGTGAAATTCCTAACGTGGGTGAAGATTCCCTGCGGCAGCTAGACGAAACCGGAATTATTCGGATCGGTGCTTGGGTGCAACAAAGTGACATTTTAGTGGGGAAAGTGACTCCTAAAGGGGAATCGGATCAACCTCCTGAAGAAAAGCTACTGCGGGCGATCTTTGGGGAGAAAGCAAGAGATGTGCGTGACAACTCTCTGCGGGTTCCTAACGGTGAAAAAGGTCGCGTTGTAGATGTGAGAGTGTTTACACGGGAACAAGGAGATGAACTACCTCCGGGTGCCAATATGGTCGTTCGGGTTTATGTTGCCCAAAAACGCAAGATTCAAGTAGGCGACAAGATGGCGGGTCGCCACGGTAATAAAGGCATTATTTCTCGCATTTTGCCAATCGAAGACATGCCCTATTTGCCCGATGGTACTCCCCTAGACATTGTGCTGAATCCGCTTGGCGTACCCTCCCGGATGAACGTGGGTCAGGTCTATGAATGTTTGCTGGGTTGGGCGGCGGAGAACTTAGGTGTGCGCTTTAAAGTTATTCCCTTTGATGAGATGCACGGCGAAGAAAAGTCTCGCGAAACTGTTCATTCCAAGCTGCAGGAAGGGGCAGATCATCAGGAGAAAGACTGGGTGTTTAATCCCGAAAACCCCGGTAAAATCCAAACTTATGATGGTCGTACCGGGGAACCGTTTGATCGGGCAGTCACGGTTGGCGTAGCGTATATGCTGAAACTAGTTCATCTAGTTGACGACAAGATTCACGCTCGTTCTACTGGACCATACTCCCTGGTGACCCAGCAACCCTTGGGCGGTAAGGCTCAACAAGGCGGTCAGAGATTCGGAGAGATGGAAGTGTGGGCATTGGAAGCGTTTGGAGCCGCTTACATTCTGCAAGAGCTGCTCACCGTGAAATCAGACGATATGCAAGGGCGAAACGAAGCGCTGAATGCGATCGTCAAAGGAAAAGCAATTCCACGACCGGGCACTCCAGAGTCTTTCAAGGTGCTAATGCGCGAACTTCAATCCCTCTGTTTGGATGTGGCAGTGCATAAGTTAGATACCCGTGAAGACGGCACCAGCCGTGACTCCGAGGTGGATCTGATGGCGGATGTAAGCACTCGACGAGCGCCTTCTCGACCGACTTACGAATCCATTTCTAGGGATGAGATGGACGATAGGGATCAATAATTGCGGAGCGAAGGAGGGCAGCGATCGCCTCCCTCCTTCATCCAACTCATAAAATTTTCTTGCCATAATCTGATCTTGATAAGGAATAACGCACGATGCCGAAGCTAGAGCAGAGGTTTGACTACGTAAAAATCGGTCTGGCATCTCCAGAACGGATTCGGGAATGGGGTGAACGTACCCTACCCAATGGTCAAACTGTAGGTGAAGTGACGAAGCCAGAAACAATTAACTATCGGACGCTCAAGCCCGAAATGGACGGCTTATTTTGTGAGCGAATTTTTGGTCCAGCAAAAGACTGGGAATGCCACTGTGGCAAATACAAACGAGTACGGCATCGCGGCATTGTGTGTGAACGTTGTGGCGTAGAAGTCACTGAGTCGCGCGTACGCCGCCATCGTATGGGCTATATCAAGCTGGCGGCTCCCGTTGCGCACGTTTGGTACTTGAAAGGTATTCCTAGCTACATGGCAATTTTGCTCGATATGCCGCTGCGAGATGTAGAGCAAATTGTTTACTTTAATGCCTATGTGGTGCTAAACCCTGGCAACGCAGAAAATCTTTCCTACAAGCAACTCCTCACTGAAGACCAATGGATCGAAATTGAGGATCAGCTTTATAGCGAAGATTCTCAGTTGACAGATGTTGAGGTTGGCATCGGTGCAGAAGCTCTACAAAGGCTGTTGCAAGACATCAATTTAGAAGAAGAAGCTGAAAAGCTTCGGGAAGAAATTTCCAATTCTAAAGGGCAAAAACGGGCAAAGCTGATTAAGCGGCTTCGAGTGATTGATAACTTCATTGCCACTGGCTCCCAAACAGATTGGATGGTGTTGACGGTAATTCCCGTCATTCCACCTGATTTGCGTCCTATGGTGCAGCTAGATGGTGGACGATTTGCCACTTCTGACCTGAACGACCTGTATCGGCGGGTGATCAACCGCAACAACCGACTGGCTCGTCTGCAAGAAATTTTGGCACCTGAAATCATTGTCCGCAATGAAAAGCGGATGTTGCAGGAAGCAGTCGATGCTCTAATCGATAACGGGCGGCGCGGACGCACAGTTGTTGGTGCTAATAACCGTCCCCTTAAATCTCTTTCAGACATTATTGAAGGAAAGCAGGGGCGTTTTCGCCAAAACCTCCTAGGTAAACGAGTAGATTATTCTGGTCGTTCTGTGATTGTGGTAGGTCCAAATCTAAAGATCCATCAGTGCGGTTTGCCCAGAGAAATGGCGATCGAGTTGTTTCAGCCCTTCGTCATTCATCGGCTGATTCGCCAAGGGTTAGTCAACAACATCAAAGCTGCTAAAAAACTAATCCAGCGTAATGATCCGACTGTATGGGAGGTGTTGGAGGATGTGATTGAGGGGCATCCCGTCATGTTAAACCGGGCACCTACCCTTCACCGTTTGGGCATTCAAGCCTTTGAACCTGTTTTGGTACAAGGTCGAGCGATTCAACTGCATCCATTGGTGTGTCCAGCGTTTAACGCTGACTTTGATGGAGATCAAATGGCGGTTCATGTGCCCCTATCGATTGAGGCTCAGGCTGAAGCCCGATTGCTGATGCTGGCATCGAACAATATTTTGTCTCCTGCAACAGGTCGCCCCATTATCACCCCTAGCCAAGATATGGTGTTGGGCTGCTATTATTTGACCGCAGAAAATCCTGAAACCCAAGGTAACGGCGATCGCTATTACTACAACATGGAAGACGCGATCATCGCCTACGACCAGAAGCAAGTAGCGATCCACGCCTATGTTTGGGTGCGCTTTGATGGGGAGGTGGATAGCGGTGAACCTGATAACGAGGTTTTGGAAGAAACCACGTCTCAAGATGGTGTAGTAACGAAGCTTTACAAACACCGCCGGATGCGAATTGATGCAGAAGGTAACTTACTTTCCCAATACGTTCGCACCACTCCAGGACGCATTATCTTCAACAAGACCATTCACGATTCCCTAGCACTCTAGGAAAACTTTAGGGGTTGGCGATCGCGTCCAGCCCCGCCCGTAATTTCCAAATTCAACATTTTGTTCATGGCACAGGCGGACTTAAACATGGCAGAGCGCAACGAACAACCCCTCTTTCGGAATCACGTCGTTAACAAGAAAGAGCTGACGAAGCTAATTTCTTGGGCATTTACAAACTACGGTACTGCACGCACCGCTCAAATGGCAGACATGGTGAAGGATATGGGCTTTAAGTTTGCCACCCGTGCAGGGGTATCGATCAGTGTGGATGACTTGCAGGTTCCCCCAACTAAACGCAAATTGCTAGATGCGGCTCAAGAAACCATTCGAGAAACCGAAGAAAAATACACTCGCGGTGAAATCACCGAAGTGGAACGGTTCCAAAAGGTGATTGATACGTGGAACGGTACTAACGAGGAATTGAAAGATGAAGTCGTCAAAAACTTTAAATCTAATAATCCACTGAACTCTGTCTACATGATGGCGTTCTCTGGGGCGCGGGGAAATATTTCCCAAGTTCGTCAGTTGGTGGGAATGCGGGGTCTCATGTCAAATCCGCAGGGTGAAATTATTGACTTGCCGATTAAAACCAATTTTCGGGAAGGGTTGACTGTAACCGAGTATATTATCTCATCCTATGGTGCCCGAAAAGGGCTGGTAGACACTGCTTTGCGAACAGCAGACTCCGGCTATCTGACTCGCCGCCTAGTAGACGTTTCCCAGGATGTGATTATTCGGGAACTGGACTGTGGTACTGAGCGTGGGATTCCGTTGACGAGCATGACTGATGGCGATCGCGTCCTGATTCCTCTCAAAAATCGTCTCTTAGGTCGCGTTGCGGCTCGAGATATTGTTCATCCAGAAACTGGCGAAGTCATCATTGCTCGTAACCAGGCAATCTCAGATGAATTGGCAGAGAAAATGGCTCAAGCAGGAGTTGAAGAAGTCTTGCTGCGATCGCCGCTTACCTGCGATGCCACCCGGTCTGTTTGCCAAAACTGCTATGGTTGGAGCCTTGCCCACGCTCACATGGTAGACATTGGTGAGGCAGTCGGCATCATCGCTGCTCAATCGATTGGAGAGCCGGGTACTCAACTGACCATGAGAACCTTCCATACAGGCGGTGTCTTTACGGGTGAGATGGCACGTCAAGAACGGGCAAACTTCGACGGCACAATCAAATTTCCCAAACGTTTTCGGACTCGCGCCTTTCGCACCCGTCATGGCGAAGATGCTCTCGTCGTAGAATCTGTCGATTCAAACACAAGAGTAGTCCTAGATGGAGGATCTGCCGGACAGCAAGCCTTCTCTATCTTGCAGGGCGCAACCCTACTCGTAAAAGATGGTCAAAAAGTAAAAGCTGGACATATCCTGGCTGAAGTTCCACTGACTGGGCGATCGCGCAAAACGACTGAAAAAGCCGCAAAAGACGTAGCCTCTGACATGGCTGGAGAAGTTAAATTTGCAGATCTAGTTCCAGAAGAGAAAAAAGACCGTCAAGGCAACACCACCCGCATTGCTCAACGAGGTGGTTTGCTATGGATTTTGTCAGGTGAAGTCTACAACTTGCCGCCAGGTGCAGAACCCGTCGTTAAAAACGGTGATTCGATCGCAGCTGACGGAGTCATTGCCGAAACAAAGCTGGTTACAGAACACGGTGGAATTGTTCGACTTCCTCAAGAGCCAGAAGGCAACAAAGGAGGACGAGAAGTTGAAATCATCACTGCTTCTGTTCTGCTTGACCAAGCTCAAATTCGAGCAGAAAGCTTTCAAGGTCGAGATCATTACCTGATTGAAACCAACCACAATCAAACATTTTCCCTCAAAGCAACCCCCGGAACTAAAGTAACCAACGGTCAAGTAGTTGCTGAATTGATCGACGATCGCTACCGTACCCAAACAGGTGGCATCATCAAATACTCTGGCGTAGAAGTTGGCAAACGCGGTAAAGCCAAGCAAGGCTACGAAGTCGTCAAAGGCGGCACCCTGATCTGGATTCCCGAAGAAGCCCACGAAGTCAACAAAGATATTTCCTTGTTGATGGTAGAAGACGGGCAGTACGTAGAAGCTGGCACAGAAGTAGTTAAAGACATCTTCTGCCAAAGCAATGGCGTGATTGAAGTAACCCAAAAGAACGACATTCTGCGGGAAATTGTCGTCAAACCCGGCGACTTACATATGGTCGATAATCCTGACGACATTATTACCCGTGAAGCAGTGCTAGCAAATCCCGGTCAGGAAATCATGCCGGGGTTGACCATTACCGAACTCAAATATGTTGAGTATGTGGAGACTCCCGAAGGTCCTGCCATGTTAGTACGCCCCATTATGGAATTTACGGTTCCAGACGAACCTTCTGTTCCAAGTCAAGAATCTTCTAATGACGATTCCGGGCGTTCTATTCGCTTGAGAGCGGTTCAACGGATGCCTTACAAAGATGGAGAGCGAGTTAAGTCTGTTGAAGGGTTAGAACTGCTCAAAATTCAACTGGTGCTAGAAATTGATCAAGATGCTCCCCAACTTGCAGCAGATATAGAACTAATTCCAGATGAAACCGATCCAGATCGATTGCGCTTACAACTCGTCATTTTGGAATCCTTGGTCATTAGGCGCGATATTTCGGCTGACCCTACCCAAGGCAGTACTCAAACACGAGTCTTAGTTCAAGATGGGGATCAAATTGCGCCGGGAGCAGTGGTTGCTCGTACCGAAATTCAGTGTAAGGAAACTGGAGAAGTGCGAGGAATTCGGGAAGGTGCGGAGGCAATTCGTCGAATTTTGGTTGTCCGAGATGCTGACTTGATCACGATCAATACCGAAGGACAGCCTACAGTCAGCGCTGGCGATCTGGTAGTTGCAGGCACCAAAGTTGCTCCTAATTGTCCTTTGGAGGAATCTGGTTTAGTGGTTCAGGTGAATGAATCTCAAGTCACGATGCGGTTAGCCCGTCCCTATCGGGTATCCCCTGGAGCCGTGTTGCATATTGATCATGGCGATTTGGTGCAGCGGGGCGACCATCTAGTGCTGCTGGTGTTTGAGCGTTCTAAAACCGGAGACATCATTCAAGGTCTGCCTAGGATTGAAGAACTTCTAGAAGCGCGCAAGCCCAGAGAAGCGTGCATTTTGGCTGAAAGAGATGGCACGGCTCAGGTCGTTTACGAAGACAATGAATTAACTGAAATTAAAATTGTTGAGTCGGATGGCAGCCTACGCGAATATCCCATTAGTCCTGGGCAAAACGTCATTGTTTCCGATGGGCAACAGGTGAGTGCAGGGGAGCGAGTGACTGATGGACCTACTAATCCGCACGAGTTGCTAGATGTGATGTATCGGGCGAGCCGTGAAACCATGGGAGTTCACGATTCGGCGCTGCGTAGCTTACGGGAAGTGCAAACATTCCTAGTGAGCGAAGTCCAGTCAGTGTATCAGTCTCAAGGCGTTGACATTTCAGATAAACACATTGAAGTGGTGGTTCGTCAGATGACTTCTAAGGCACGGGTAGATGATGGTGGAGATACCACGATGCTGCCCGGTGAACTGGTGGAGCTTTACCAAGTTGAACAGGTGAATGAGGCAATGTCGATTACGGGTGGTGCGCCAGCAGAATACACTCCTGTATTGCTGGGGATTACAAAAGCATCGCTCAATACCGATAGCTTTATCTCAGCAGCTAGTTTCCAAGAAACCACGCGCGTTTTGACAGAAGCGGCGATCGAGGGCAAATCTGACTGGCTGCGCGGCTTGAAAGAAAACGTGATCATCGGGCGATTAATTCCAGCGGGAACTGGCTTTAATGCTTATGAGGAAGTAGGGACTATCGATCCAGACTTGTCCTACGATGGTATCGCCATGTTTGATGATGATGCTGACCTAAAGGATGTGGTTCTCGACGATCGCACAGCCCGTACCTACGGTCTAGATATTGAAGATCGGGCACTCATCGGTGGGCAAGAGTTCACTATCAGCGATACCAAACCCGATTACGTTTCACCCATCTTAGATGACGGTGACGATGAATTCATTGGTGGTAGTAGCATCAGCAGCCAACCTGATAGCAGCAGCAACATCGATGATGCCGAGGAAACTGAAACTGATGATGACTTTGAAGATGAGATAGACGATGACCTAGAAGATTAGTTTTCTATGATTTAAACTCGTCAAACTCTTGTCAAAGAGTATCTTGAACCCAGGTCATCTGCTGATGGATTAACCCAGCAGATGACTTTTTTTAGTTTAAAATCACTTGTGAAATGCTTGAGGACTTATGGCTGATTCAAATGAACTTTGTCTTACGGATGCTTTTGCAACTTGTGTTCAAACTTTGAGTCTAAATCACATTCAACGGCATCTATTCATTTGTGCTGACCAAACGAAACCAAAATGCTGCTCCAAAGATAACAGTTTGGCAGCGTGGGATTATTTGAAGAATCGACTGAAAGAACTCAAACTTGATCAGCCAACAGATATCCGTTCAGGCTGCGTATTTCGTACCAAAGCAAATTGCCTGCGAGTGTGTATGCAGGGACCTATTTTGGTCGTTTACCCAGATGGAGTTTGGTATCACAGTGCTACGCCATCTGTAATTGAGCGGATTATTCAAGAACATCTGATTGGCAATCAAATCGTTCGAGAGTATGCGTTTTTGGTGCATCCGCTGACGAATGAAAGCCTTGGCTAGGGAACCACTTCGCCCATCCGGTTGAGTGGCCAAAATCGTACGATCGCATGACCAATAATATTCTCACGGGGTACAAACCCCCAGTAATGGCTATCGCAGCTATTATTACGGTTATCGCCTAAAACCAGATACGAGTCTTGAGGCACCACTCTTGGACCATATTGATATTCAGGAACGCTATCGAGATAGGCTTCTTTAATCGGACTGTCATTGATAAAAACTCGCCCCTGCTTCACCTCTATTTTTTCTCCAGGTAAGCCGATCACTCTTTTAATGTAAGCATCTTTAGAACGCTGGGTACGCGGTCCAGTACAAACAGCGGCGGCTTCATCGGGTGGCATGAAGACCACAATATCTCCCCGCTGAGGCTGCTTAAAGTGGTAGCTAACCTTATCTATAATCAGGCGATCGTCTACCTGAAGCGTAGGCACCATCGACTTAGAAGGAATGTAGCGAGCTTCAGCTACAAATGTGCGGATGCCAAATGCCAGAATGGCGCTCAGCCCTAAGGTCTTAAGAATTTCGACCCAAATATTCTCCTTAGGAGGTTGGGGATTATTATTGTTATCACTGGATTCTTTACTGTTCACTTGAGCCATTGTAGAGATAAGGGTTATGCAGAGTTCAATACTATTCTAAATCGGCTTAGATCATGTCATCAGATTTGCCTTTACTGATCCACAACGCTTCTATTCCTCAGCCCTATGGCAGCTTCGTGTTGGGAGATGTCTACGTTCAAAATGGCATAATCCAAGCGATCGCCGCTGAGCTTAACGCCGCAGATCTCAGCGTATCTCGCCAACCTATTAAGGAAATAGACGCAACCGGGCTAACTTTGTTGCCGGGAGTGATCGATCCGCAGGTGCATTTTCGCGAACCGGGGTTCGAGTATAAAGAAGATTTATTTACCGCCAGTTGCGCCTGTGCCAGAGGCGGCGTGACCTCATTTTTAGAAATGCCCAATACACGCCCATTAACGATCACTCAAGCTGCACTAGATGACAAGCTGAAACGAGCCGCAGAAAAGTGTTTGGTGAACTATGGCTTTTTCATTGGCGCGACGGCAGAGATATTGCCTGATTTGCTGGAGGCAAACCCAGTTTGCGGCATTAAAATTTTCATGGGTTCCATGCATGGTGCTTTGCTGATCGATGAAGAATCGCTGCTGGATCAAATTTTTTCTCAGGGAAGTCGGTTGATCGCCGTCCATGCCGAAAACCAGGCTCGGATTCAAGCCCGCCGTCAACTGTTTGCAGGCAGCACCGATCCTGCCGTCCACTCTCAAATTCAGGATAACCAGGCAGCCCTGGAAGCGACCCAGCTTGCCCTGAAGCTGTCTCAAAAGTACCACCGACGGCTGCATATTTTGCACATGTCTACGGCGGAAGAGGCGGAGCTATTGCGTCAGGAAAAACCCGCCTGGGTGACGGCAGAAGTCACTCCACAGCATTTGCTGCTGAATACCAGCGCCTATGAAACGATCGGCAATCTAGCCCAGATGAACCCACCGCTGCGATCGCCCCACGACAATGAAGTCCTGTGGCAAGCGTTGAAAGATGGCGTAATTGACTTTATCGCAACGGATCATGCGCCCCATACCCTGGAAGAGAAAATGAAAGGCATTCCTAAATCTGTGCCTGCATCAACCACGGAGCAACCAGCGGATGGTTCCCCAGTGATTTTGCTAGAGCCTGCCATCATTCCATCGGGGATGCCGGGAGTAGAAACCTCCCTAGCGCTGATGCTGACCCAGGCAATGCAAGGACGCTGCACCGTGGCTCAGGTGGCAAACTGGATGTCTACTGCTGTGGCAAAGGCATACCGCATTCCCAACAAAGGGCAGATTGCGATCGGCTATGATGCCGATTTGGTGCTGGTAGATTTGAACACCTACCGCACCGTGCGACGGGAAGACCAACTAACCAAGTGCGGCTGGAGTTCTTTTGAAGGGTGGAACCTGACGGGCTGGGCAGTGACGACGATCGTCGGTGGTCAGATTGTGTTTGACCACGGTAAGTTAAATACCTCTGTGCGTGGTCAGCCATTGCGATTTGATTAGATTAGGTTTCAGGTTTTAGGTTTTAGGTTTCAGTAGGGTGGTGTGCTGCATCAAAGCACCCCGCACTCAGCGCTCCCTATCCATTGCCGGGAGGCTAAAGTTTCCCACAGGTGTCAGGTTGATTTGGCGGCGGTTGTCGTCGCTATGCAATTGAATCATCAGATAATCCGCAGGTCTATAAGGAAGACGTTCTGCCCATTCGATCGCCACAATGCCAGGTTCTACTTCCAGACTATCCCAATATCTATCGGGGTAAAGTTGGGCGACCGCATCTGGCTGTAATCGATATAAATCCATGTGATAGAGCGGCAATCGTCCCCCAAGATACTCATTCACCAAGGTGAACGTGGGGCTATCAACTGCTTCTGGAATGTTCAACCCTTCCCCAATGGCTTGAACCAATGTTGTTTTGCCGCTACCCAACTCTCCTTGGAGCAGCAAGATACTCCCTGCTGCCAAGGTATGCCCCAGTTTTCTACCAATCTGGCGGGTTGCATTGATATCCAAATTACTGAGAGTCACTGAGCATGGGTTGACCGGATCGATCAGGGGAGTCATGGAATTTACCTATTAAAAATTGCAAATAGCAAGCCCTAACACTTGAATTATCACGATAGATAGTTACACTTTGAAAGTTGTCTAACCAGAGCGATCGCAATTTGATATGCAACTGCGATCATTTCT
>CASBQE010000035.1 GCA_949127665.1 Synechococcales cyanobacterium PMM_0083 | reverse complement strand
ATCAAAATATCGATGGCAGGTTGGAGCGGTGTTGGAATATCAAGAACCTGAGTTGTCTTGAAGGGCATTATTTGACGGGGCGATCGCTTGGCTAGCCGTCTTAAATCTCTGGCGGTGAGTGAGCCGATCGCATCATACATTTCGATTAACTGATCAAAAACAAAGGCTTGATCGAGCTTATTCATCACCGCTGCCTCAGCCGTTTGAGGTAGCTTGCCGCTCACCCCTGAAATGCTATAAGACAAAGGGACGGGTTGAGCCGTCGATACCAGGGTTAGAGCGATCGCTGGTTTGATAGGCGTTACCGCCTTTTTGCTAATCTTTGAGCGATCAGAAACCGCTGCTGAAGAAGTCTTTTGGGTTGCGGCAGATGTTTTTTGAGGAGATGGCTTCTGAACAGCCACGGCGGGCTTAAATGGCTGACTAGGCTGACTAGCTGACAGCGGCGACTGCGATGACGTGGTGGTTTGCGGCTGAGCGATCGCCGCTGGAGGAGCCACTATTTTTGGTGGGCTGTTAACTGGCTGGCTGACCGGCTTGGCAATGCTTTTAAATGACACAGACGATGGCATTGACCTAGAACCATTCTCTAAAGATGACCCGCAAGATCCAAGCGGTTGAGGCGAAAAATTATCTTGCGGAGGCGAAAGCGTTGTAGATGAAGCAATGGCAGTCGCAGTCTTTAAAGAAAAGCGTTCGACTTCAGGAGGGGCGATTCCCGTAGGGAGTCCTGTGGAGAGCTTCGCTAACGTTTCACGAATCGCGCCAGATGAAATACCATCCGCCGCCGCGATCGTTGATGCTGACAAGGAAAATTTTGGACAGCGAATCGTCTCAGTAGCTGGGGACGAATGTAAAGGCGGCAGTTCAGCGGGCACCAGGTAGGGCATAGTTTGAGCAAACATTTAGACGGATAACAGCCCATGAGCAACATCTCACTGGTTAAACAGGGGCAGTGGCAGACCACCGCCCTGATCACGCTTGCGAGACAAAGCCAAAGATTGGCTATTCCATATCTCGGCGTTTTGGATTACGCGATGGGTCACTAGATAGGAAGCCAAAAATAAACAGCCCGACAAAGAAGGCAACCACAATGTACACAACAATCTTGAGTGTGAGCATACGAATTCTCCGAAAATATCAAAAAAGTAGGATGTAATGATTGGCACGAGTCAATCGCTATTCAATCATAGTGCTTAGCGAGTTTGATTAAAAAATCCTTTTCGTTAAACACTGGGCGTGACTTCCGAATCACACTTTCCACAGAAAAGATTATCTTTTAGCGCTCTAGCGAACTGAATAACTCAAGCGCTTGTTTCAAAAAATCCTTCAGGCGATCGCTCACTTGCACGACCGGGCTACAGTTTCCCTCAAACAGCCAATTTTCAATCGTCGAAAGCCGCCACTGTTTGCCCCGATGATCAAAACCTGCCATTTCCGCCCCAATCACCCGCTGTTCAGCGGTCAACCCATCGGTATGAAACCGAATCTGGAGCAAAATACTCCGACTTTGAAATAGCCGAGAAAACCCTGGCAAATGAAACGCAAGATCGATCGAATCTGGATCAACTGATTCCCGCGTATCAGGATCATTTGCCCACGGCTTTAAATCCGCCCGTGCATCGGGAAACTCTGCCTTGAATAAATTGACGATCGCAGCAATTTTACTGGCAGTTTCCAGGCTGTTTGCCTGCTCGGCTGCATTCACTCGCGGCTCCTTTCTAATGTGGGAGATGGCAAAACAGATTAATCCAGGGTCAATTAACGACAATCTACACCGCTTTGTCAAATTTGGCAGCAACTTTTAAGCATACTTTCGTTAGAGGTCATAGTATTCGCAGAGCGATCGCAGCTTTTGCTTGAAGCGATCGCGCACGATCTCCGGCGACACAATCACACAATCTTCGCCATAGCGAAACACTTCCCGAATTAGCCAAAACGGATTGACGACTCGCCGGGTCACCTGACGTAGTTCGCCTATTAATTCGTTTGAGATGTCGTCTGGCTTTGGCTCATAGGCTCGAACCAACCAACCTGTGAGATGTAGCTGCACATCGATCGTGTCAAATCTGCCCCGCCACTCACCGCTAATTGGGAAAATGGACTGGATGCGATCGAGCCGAAAACATCGATTGTGCTGGAGTTCGGGCAAATCCTGACTATCTTCGGTTTCGTCGCACCAAATCTGGAGATAATATCGCTTTTCGTAGAATAGAATTTCGGCATAGCGCACGGTATATTCCAACACTTGCTCCTGAGAGTTGCGATAGAGCAGGTGAAACGGCTGCTGCTGCTCGATCAGTTGATCAAGCTGAATGCGCCAGCCTTCCATCGGTTGACTGACCTGCTGCATCAAGTCTTGGCGCAGGGGAGATTCGAGATTGCCTTTTTCAATCAAAAGTGTAATTACACTTTTAGCTTCTTCCAAGTGTCCAGCATCGACTAAATCTCGGATTGCTTGCCGCAAAGCCAGCACTTGAGCAGCACTCAACGCAAAGGGTTGACCGACTTCCAGTTCACCTTGGGCGATCGCGCCCACTAAACCCGATGGACTGGGATTTTTGCCCCAAAATATTTTCAGGCGATGGGCGATCGCGTCGAGGGCGGCTTTTGTCCCCACTGGCACGGAGAGCGTTAGAGTTTCTTTCTTTCTGGGCATTCTAAGAAAAGACCGAGGAATGTACTTGCACTAATCGGAAAAGTGTGTAATATTGCTTTTAACAAGTACATTTTACCTCAAATCCAGAAAGTTTAAGCAGAATTGTAAATTACATCTGCGATAACATTTTGGTCAAGTTACGCCCTATACGGTTGGATATGCCATGACCAGCAACTACAAAATTACGCTGAACCCTGTTTATTCTTGCCCCGCTACGGCTGTCCCAGAAGGGGTGAAGTTGCCTCTAGGCTGGTCGTTGGCGTGGCATCAAGCAGAGACGTTGAAAGCACTGCGCGACCCGGATATTGATGTCGTATTCAACACTGCGATGACGGGCGATGGCAAAAGCTTGGCAGCATTTCTAGAGGTGTTGCAGGGAGAATGCAACGCGATCGCGCTTTACCCAACGAATGAACTGGCACGCGATCAGGAAACCCAGACTCGAAAGTATATTGCAGACTTTCAGCCGCCCAATGATCCACGAGTAACGCGCTTGAGTGGGGCAGAGTTAGAAATCTATGCAGAGAATGAGGGGTTACGCAAAAGCGCAGCCATTGAAACACTAACTGGACAACGAGAAGTTCTTTTAACTAACCCTGATATTTTTCACTACTTACATCGAGGGGCTTACATCATTAGAGGTAACAAAGGCGATAGTCCCGACAAACTTTGGAATCGCATCGACAAAGATTTTGACTTATTCATTTTTGATGAGTTTCATGTCTATGCGGCTCCTCAAGTGGCAGGTGTAATCAATACAATGTTGCTAATTCGGGCAACCAATCGCCGCAAAAAGTTTCTCTTTCTATCCGCAACTCCAGATGAGCAATTGATGCAACGGCTTAAAGATGCTGGATTTCGCTGTCGAGTGATTGACCCACTGGAGCAAAACAAATATCAATTTCCTGAAACATCGGAACATCAGCAGCAACTCAAAAATGATGGCTGGCGGCAGGTCGCACGAGCGATCGCCCTAAGTTTTATTCCCTTAGAACCTGTGGCAAAATCGTCTGAGACTTGGCTGAAAGAAAATGCAGAGGTAATTCTGCAACAGTTCCAAGAGCATCCGGGGAGTAAGGGCACAATCATTCTCAATTCGATCGCGGCAGTGAAACGATTAACCCCATTTTTTCAAGCGCTGCTGCAACCCTATGGATTGAGGGTGAGTGAGAATACTGGGCTTTCGGGAAAAACGGAGCGAGAAAAGTCGCTCTCAGCAGATCTGATTTTAGGCACCAGTACGATCGATGTGGGAGTTGATTTCAAAATCAATTTTCTGATTTTTGAATCCTCTGATGCTGGCAACTTCATTCAACGTTTGGGACGCTTGGGACGGCATGATGGCTACGATCGCGATGAACAATCGATTCGGTTTGATAGCTTTACTGCCTATGCGCTGGTGCCCAATTTTCTAGTGGAGCGTTTGTTTTTAGGCGAGGAACCAGCTTTGGTGGCTGGAACTGTGTACGATCGCCCCTTTCTCAATGCTGTCATCAATGATAAATATCGCCAGATCAATGACTTTCGAGGCTATTACAAACGTTGGGGTGCAGTGCAATCTTTCAAGTTGTGTGTTGATTTGAACCACAAGACAATCCAGCAGCAATATGCAGAGAGTCGAGAAAAGTTTCAATCTGCCTGTGAAACTGTCTTTGATACCAGTTTGAAGTCGGTTGCTGGGCGAGTGTTTGGTTGGGCAGAGGAGTGGAAACAGTTTTCTGGGCAAAAGACTGGCAACCCGATCGCAGAAGATGCCTGTAGCTTTCGGGGTTCAAGTCCGTTGCAGTATGGCATTTATGACGAGACGGAGAGCCATGAAGCCGATCGCTACAAAACCTATGATTTGCCGGGAATTTTAGGGAATTTGGAGATTGAGCTTTGGACAAAAGAGGCATTTTTGCGATCGCTGGAAGCCACTGCCAAGCGCACCAAGCAACCCATTCCCAAAGGCAGATTTGCTCACTGTCTCGCCTTCATGAAACTCAAGGCTTACCGTGAAGAGCGACTGAACTGGAAATTTCACTTTCCTGGCACTTTAGAAAGTGTCGCAGATGCCTGGAAGGTGCAGGTTTTGAAGGGAGTTGAGATTTGGCAACCCGATAATCGTTGGGCGGGGGAGATCAATAAGAAGCTGCGAGATCGGGCACTGGTGAGCTATGTTTTGCCTCGTCCGATGAGCGAGGTGCGGCAACGGTTGCGCCTGCCAATGCACTTCCAGATTTACCCGATCAGTGATAACTACAGTTTTCATGATCCGGTTGCACCCTACGCGATCGCGTTTGGGCAGAGTGCGCTGCTGTTGGATACGCTAGCATACCAGTTCAAGAGCAAAGGAGGCGAAATATGGATCGCTTGAAGAAACATCTCAACCTAAAGGAGTAAAACAAGATGACGGTACATTCAGATTTAGATATTGTCCAACTTCTGAAAAGCCATCGAGAAGAAATTCTCAAAATTGCTGCAAAACATGGAGCCTTTAATGTTCGAGTCTTTGGTTCTGTAGCGAGGGACGAAACGGATGAACAAAGCGATATTGATTTTCTTGTAGACTATTCACTCGACAAGATTAGCGCTTGGTTTCCAGCAGGTTTAGTCCTGGATTTAGAGAAATTGCTGAAGCGCAAGGTTGATGTAGCAACAGAACCCGCACTCAAGCCGCGCATTCGAGAACAGATCTTGAAAGAAGCTATGCCGCTATGAGAAGCGATCGCGCACGGTTAGAAGATATTTTGGAGGCGATCGCTCAAATTGAGCGCTATGCCATTCAGGGTAAGGCTACATTTCAGCAAGATGAACTGATTCAAATCTGGATTGTGCATCACCTGCAAATTATCGGCGAAGCATCGAATAGTCTATCGGATGCGCTAGTGAGTCAGCATTCAGAAGTTCCCTGGGCGGCGATCGTCGAATTTAGAAACATTCTGATTCACGAGTACTTCAGAGTCAACCTGGAGATTGTCTGGCAAATCGTGGAACGAGACTTACCAAGCTTCAAAGCAAGCATTGAGACAATTTTGCAGGAGACACGATAATGTCTGATTCAGAGCGAATCTCTCTATCAGTTCAAAAGCAAAGGAGGCGAAATATGGGTCGCTTGATAAATGAGGTGGGAGAGGGGCTGACAACTAGTAGATACGTCAGTTTTCAATACCTGATAGGCTTTGTAACAACCTCAGTAAACGAAGTTACTGATTCTTACCTCTCCCATAATCAATATAGCAGACTAAGAAAAGTTTTGGACACGTCCTGACATATCTTCTATACTTTGACTATAATACTGGTGTTGTTCGTTACGGAGACACCATATATGTTTGCGCCAGAACCTGAGATTCATCTGTTACGCCGAATGTTCAATCGCTTATGCGATCAGCTTGAACATCGGTTGGATAACTTGGAGGATCAGCAGTGTCATCGGGATGAACTAATTGATGACTTGCAGCGTAGGGTTACCCACATGGAATCTAAACAAGACAGGAGTGATGAGATAGAGCATCTAGCGAACTGGCACTCACCAAATGGCGATCCTATCTGTAATTACTTCACTCACCGTATCTACAAAGAAGAGGAAAGCTAGATGCAACCTCAATTGATCGCCGATATCCAATCAGCCCTCCCACAAATCCTGGAGCAAATTCCTTACTTAAAATTGTTGATTCTGTTTGGTTCTAGAGCTAGAGGGGATCATTTTCCATCCAGCGATTGGGATTTTGCCCTGCTGTTTGACGAGGAACTCCGTCAGCGATATGAACCAGGTGGCGGGTTGCGCTGCTATCGCTCTTGGGGCGTGCTTCAGCGAATTTTTGATTTGGGTGATGACGAGATGGATTGGATTGATCTGAAAAATGCTTCAGATGTGCTGGCTCACACGATCGCGGCTGAAGGAAAAGTTGTTTACGAAAAAACGGCTGGAGCGTTTGAAGCATTCCGTCGAAGATCGTTAAAAACCACAGCGGAACTCAGGCAGATTTATCACAAAGAGCGAGGAGAACTGGAACTCGAATTACAAAAGTGGGGTGTATGACCAGTATCAATCCCATTTCAATCAATCGGAAATTAAAAAGCCTGATGAAAAATCTGAATGCACTCAAGCGTTTTGAGACTGTCACTTTAGAAGACTATCTCGACAACTATGAAATGCAACTTGCAGTTGAGAGGATTCTACAGCTGATCATTCAAGTATCGCTTGATGTCAATCGATATTTACTCAAGCGAGTTCATCAGGCTAAACCCAAGAGAAATGAAGTTTTTCTGGCTTCGGGGCAGTATGGCTTATTAACTGCTGAACTTGGGATCTCTTTGTCAGAGTTTGAAAATCTTCGTGATGAATTAGTTCACCTCTACGAAGATCTTGATCCCAATAAAATTTTCTCTGCAATTCAAGAAGTTTTGGTAATCTATCCCATCTACGCAAGACAAATCACAGAATACATTGACTCTCTAGAAATTAATTATGACGAACCCAATCAATGATGAGTTTGATTTCCTCGAAGGCGATTCTGGCTTGGAAGAAGAAGCGGAGCGTGATATTCCCAAGCAACGCGAACTCCTGACACTCAAGCTGTTACGAGAAGCAATTCAATCACAAAATCCTGATGATGTGGTGATGCGGGACTTTTCGGAATATGTGCTGCCGAACTTATTACGAGTGGCGATCGGGGTGACTGCAAAAGGGGGAAAGTTCTTCGATGAACTCGATCGCAAAAATGAAGCTGAAGGCAAAGCCAAAGTTCGGCGAGATAATGCGGCAGATCAATCGCTCAACACTCACTTACTCAATGGGCTATTTCCTGCCAATTTGATTGAACGTCGATTGGCAAACATGAATACCACAGTCAAGCGTGTAGTGCGCGATCGAGAGCGACGGTTAGTCATTTCTGGCTTCATTCTGCATGACTTTGAGAAATTTCCTGATGCACCCGATGATTGCCGCAAATTGCCCTTAGAAACTCATCGACAAATCATTGATCAGAAAGCGAAACAACTGGGACTCGATCGCTTCATCAATCCTGATGATCCAAAGTTCTATCAAGACTACATTGATGATCTTCTGTGCATGGCATACAACGCCCAGAGACGATGGGATACGAACTGGAATTTCTCTGAGTTTGGACTCAATCCGACGCTGAAAGATCGCACCTTGCGGAGTCTTTCTGACCTGACTTGCTTAGCGGATTCTTTAGCCTCGATCGTCAAACATCCCTACGATGCTGAAAACACTCGCCTCAATGACTTGCTGCACAGCCTCAGCGATGGACAGTTGAAGTTCACTTATCACAGCATTTCTGAGAATCGGGGTGTACTGACCAATGTGGTGAACAATGCCCTCGTTGACGCGCATACCAGCTTGAATACCGACGATCGCACCAACTATGAGCCATTGTTATATTTGCCCACAGGTGTGATCTATCTTGCTCGCCGAGATGCGCCAAAGGTTGAGCGAGATGGACTGAGCGATCGTGTCGTTGCCAGCATTAAAAAGCTTTGTGCAAAGCAGCTTCAGGATAGAAAAGTCGGCTTTAGTCGCGGCAATATCTGCATAAAATATGCCGACTACTATAATCTATTCTTTGACATTCAAGGCTTACTGCTTTTTGCTGTTGATGCAGTTCCCAGTAAAATCAGAACTAGCAAATCAGCAGATAAGTCTGCTAACTTGGCTCAATTTAAACGTAAAGGTGTTTTACCTGAGAATATTGACACTAACTTTTCAGAAGATATTCGGATTGATCATCTAGCCGAATTGGGAGCTTTAATCACTGGAAAATTCTGGAAAGAGTATCTCGATAAAGTCAAAGCTTTATTGAAAAAGGACAAAAAGCTTCCTCCACTTCCTCCACTAGATCTTACGGTAGAAGCTATACAGTTCTTGGGCTTATCTGAACATACTGCTGCAATCAAAACTTTTCAGCAACTCAAGGATACTGGAGGGATTGCATACGATTGGTATTACATCGCTGCGAAGTATCTTGAACATAATCCAGGGCTAGAGAATGTCCGCGAAATTTCCCAACAGCTAGTAAATCGATGGTTAGAGGTCATTGATCCCATCGTTAGGCAATATGAATTACCTGACGAATGGAAGGACTTAAGAGAGTGGTGCGATCGCGTCATCATGCTCCCTGACGACACTCAAACACAATCACAAATCGAACAAGCCGATATCTTTCTTAAAGAACTGGCTAACTACAACAACGCCAAAAAATCAGGACGTGGACGGCAACTGATTTGCTCCATTTCTCATTCGGCATATACTGTCACCGAGCAAATGGAATCGGCGGTTTTATTCACACCCCAAGTGTATACCAACAAGCAAATGCTGGGCGGCTCCAATGCCAAACGCAATAT
>CASBQE010000034.1 GCA_949127665.1 Synechococcales cyanobacterium PMM_0083 | reverse complement strand
GTTCTTAACTATCTTAAAACTGAGTTTGACTACAGCCTCGTGTGGGTGGGTTTGTACGATCGCTTGGAGCATCGGCTGTTTGGCAAGGGCGGCATCATGCCTTCTGGGGATCAATCCTTTCTAAAGCAGCGATTTAATCTTCAGCCGGGTGACATTTTAGAACAGGTCGTGATTCAGCAGCGCGCGCTGGCAGTGCCCGATTTACGCGAAGAACTCCGGAGCGGGGAGTGGCGGAAAGCCGCTCAAAAGTCTGGAATTCAAGGCGCTGTGATTTTTCCGATTCGCTACCGCGACCTTTGTTATGGGGTGGCGCTGTTGGGTTCTACTGACTGGGGAATGTCTCCACGAGCGGATGAAAAGGCGCGTTTATCGATGCTGTTGGGTGAACTGGCAGCCGCACTATTCAAGATTGAAACCGAGTGGCAGCGTCAACAAACTAAACATCCTGATGTGCCGCTGTTGCAGTTGTTAACCCAAATGCGATCGCTCTCTGGGCTAGGACCGCGACTCGAAGCGGTGGTAGAAGAAACGCACACATTCATTCAGCCGACCCGCACCAACATTTATTGGTATGAACGCGAACGGCGCTATTTTTGGCGCAGGTTGGGCAATCGTCAGCGGACTGTGGGGTTTAAGGAAGCAAACCAACTGACCTCTGGCATCACCGTGCAAGAGATCAACGGTTTCTATCAAGCGCTGATGGGCGATCAGGTGGTTGCCATTGGCGAGGCGCACAGTTCCCTTAAAGCAGATGCTACGAGCCGTTTGATGCAGCAAATTAAGGCGCGATCGCTGCTTGCCGCACCCATTTTGTATCAAAATGAACTTTTGGGCTTTTTAGCCGTGGAGGGTAACGAACCCCGCATTTGGACGGAGAACGATAAAAATTTCGTTCGTGGGGCTGCTCAAATGATTGCTCTGACCGCTCCGCTGGATGAAATGGAAAGCGCGATCGCTCAAATTCGGCTAGACCGCGAACTGACCTCTGAGATTGCTCGTTCTATCTACAGCGAAGATGACTGGAGAAAAACTCTGCAACATGCCGCTGAGTCTTTGTGCAAGCGGCTTAAAGTGGAACGGTTTTTAGTGCTGCTTTATGAAAAAGATCTAAACGAGTTTGAAGTCTCCTACCAAAACCATCCGAGTAATCGCCGACCCCTTGCGCCAGTGTTAGATGCTCTCAGCGACATTGACCTGAAAATGGTGCAAACCAGCACTGAGGCAATCAGCATCGAAAATTTGGATGCCGATGTCAAACTGCTGGCATGGCGCGATCACTTACTCGAAGCAGGAGTGCGATCGCTCGTATTGTGCAGTACCTCTATGGGGAAACCCCTCGAAGGGCTGATTATGATTGGGCACGAATCGCCTCGTGGCTGGAATCGAGTTGAGCGCGAGCTAGTGCAAGTAGTCAGCCAACAAATCGGGTTTATCCTGCATCAGTGGCAACTGCAACGCCAAACTGAGCAACTTCAAACCTTGAGCCAGTCGATGCAGTGGAGCTTGGCAGCAATGCAGCAAACCCACGATCCCCAACTATTAGAGCAATCTGCTTTGCAGCAGGTTACAAAAGTGATGCAGGTGCCCTTAGCGCTGTTAGTCGCGTGGACTCCCGGTCAAACCGATGCCAAACTCACCAGTTCACCACCCCCCAGCGATCGCTTTGCTGCCAATGTTGAGACTGCCATCCCAATCTACACCGACTTTTTGGTGCAGTGGGCGCTAGAGCAGGAAAGCATATTGACCCTTGGTGTGGGTGATCTACCCATTAACAGTCGGCGCTGGCTCTATGGCGCTGGCATTGGTCAAATCTTGGCGATCGCCCTCCGAACGGCACCAGAGCATCAACCTACTGGAATTTTGATTGTTGTCGATGAAGCCGAACGCCGCTGGGCAGATCGACACACCAGCACTTTTAGCATTCTCGCCAGTCAACTCGCCTGGACAAGACGCTACCTCACTTTGACGAAACAACTGACCCGTCAGCGGCTAGAGCTAGAGCGCCTCAATTGGTATAAACATCGCCGCTTGGAGGATGTGCAGCGCTCGGTGCAAGTTGGCTTAAACCGTTTAGATGAACTAGGTATCCCCAAAGAACCTCTATTCGCCACGCGGCAACAGCAGATTTTGCGGCAGTTGAAAGACGCGATCGCGCCCGTAAACGAAGTCATTGCAGCGGAACAGTGGCGATTTCAAACCCAAACCGCCAGCATCACCCTAATTACACTGCTAAAACGAGCCTTAGAACGGGTGGATGGCTTGATAAAAGAGCGCCAACTTTGGTCGCAGGTTCACGACGAGACGAACATCAATATTGGTGGAGATGTGCTCAAAATTGAGCTAATTGTCTATGAACTACTGCTAGATGCTTGCCAGCGATCGAGCATTGGCGGTCGCATCGATCTGTGGTGTCGTCAAATTGATACCCGCTGGTTTGAGCTATCCATCACTGACAGTGGGCACGTCGAATCCCATCTATTTACAGAATTAGAAACCGGTCGCACAGACTGGCTAGCGCCCTCCATTTTGGATCATCCGCCCGGTTTGCACCTGTTGATTTGCCAAGCGCTGATGAAACAAGTGGGCGGCGAATTTAACTTTTATAAGCTAGAAGACGGGCGTAACACGAGTCGATTAATTCTACCGATCGCAGGCACTGCCAACCCAAAATCGAAATCTCGCGGTAAACCTTGATTGGGTCATCCATCATCCATCATTAACTGAGGGTAATCACCGTTACTTCTGGAGGACACCAAAGCCGCCCTGGTAAATAGGTTCCCAGTCCTCGGTTTACATAAAGTTGATTGTCTCCCACGATATGCAATCCCTGTGCCCATTCCCAGTGCTTCATGGTGCGGGCGCACTCTTTTAGCAACGGCACATATTGCTTCACTTGCTGTGGCAGGTTGCGGTATAACTCTGAAATGTGATGCGCCATGTTGCCGACTCCAGGAACACAGACCTGCCCGCCGTGAGTATGCCCGGAAAGCTGAAGATCGATCCGCCATTTTTGCAGCATCTCCGCAGTATCGGGATTATGAGATAGCACAATCCGAGGGGTGGCTGCGTCAAGCTGTTGGAAGACAGGAGCAGGACGAAATTCTGATGACCAGTAGTCGGCTAATCCCACGATCGCCAACTCTTTGCCCACTGGATAAGCGATTTGATTCCACAACACCCGGATATTGTGATGCTCAAGCGCACTGGCAACTTCTTGATGAGAATGCCGATAGCGAATATCGTGGTTTCCTAACACTGCATAGATTCCCGATTGGCTTTTCAAAGCAGTCAGCCGCTGGGCAAGATTATGAATCGGCGCAGGATCATCGGTGACAAAATCTCCAGTCATCACCACTAGATCAGGCTGGGCTGCATTCGTGGCAGCGATCGCCTCATCTAACAAACTTGGCGATAATCGAATTCCATCAAAGTGAAAGTCTGAAAGTTGCACTAGGCGCAGTCCTTTGAGATGCGTTGGCAAATCAGCGATCGCCACCCGTAGATGTTCAACCGTTAACGCTCCCGTCAATAATTTGTGCATCATCCTCACCCGATTGAGCGCCTCTAGCCTAACAGAGGGAATAGATTGTCTCTAGTCCAAAAGGCGACACTTGAGCGAGAACTATAGGTGTCAGGGGTCGGAGGTCAGCATCATATGAGTCCTGTTTGCCGACACCCGACAGCCAATATCCGACCACTGCCCTACCTTTTAAGCATTATTGAGCAGCCCCTACCATTCCAGGAATTTGGGTTGAGCATTCTGCGTTGCGGAATCCATAGTCAAAATCAGCCAGAGCACTGTTACTGGGCGCACTAGATGCCGGAAAAATTGGGTAGAGCGTTCCGGTGCCTTTATCTCTAGACGCTAGCACATCGGCTTGATCAACCCAGTACATCCCGTTATCTTGATAGCGTAATTCGCGGCTGATGGCGGTGCCGTTGGAAAACTCTAGCTTGCCGTTGTTTCCAGAGTTGGTGACCACACACACCCGGCTTTTCACCTTGGAAGGGTAGACGTAATAAACCCGATCGCCCGTTGACCAGGCACCAATAAACTTTGCGATCGTGGGGTTTGATTTTGCCACTGTTGCCTGAAATGCTTGACGCTGGCTGCGATCGGTGGCAGTGAGTTGCAGTCCTTTGCCATAGGCACCCGATTGCAAATTGCGTTTGAATTGAGTTAATTCTTGATTTTTGGGATAGCCAACGACTGGCGCGCGCCCCGACTCTGGATCAAGTGCCTGTAAAGTATTAGGCGGCAATTTTGCCATGGTTGCCGGTTCCAGATCCAAAAAACGCAGAGACTCGGATACCGCCACCGCTTCTTTTGTAGAAAGATCCTGGCAATTTGACAACTCAGATCCGATGCCATCAACCGGGTAGTTTGCACCCACAACCCGATAAAATGGACCTCGGCTCATCCACTGACCAATCAGCAGTGGGGCTTTCCCACCGGGCTTTTGCAACTCGATCGCGCCCTTACCCATCGCGGCGTTTTGCACCTTAAAACTACCCGCAGTACCGACAGGAATACTGCCAATGCCACCACTGACTCCTTCTACCGCAAAACATTTAGAACCAAAGCGATAGACCAGCACATAGCTACGCCCAAAGCGAGGGTCGGAGCGCCCAGAAATGGCAGTCAACTTCATGCCAGATGGAACATTAATCGGCATTGCGATTCGCATTCCCAGCGATCTCAACTCCTGAATTTGCGCTTGCGGCACCTGTAGGTAAATCGGTTGTCTGCCCTGCGCCACCAGTTGTAGGCTGCGACGCACCGTCATGTTAGCCGGGTTCTCAGCACTGGTTGCGGCTGGAGTTGCCTGTATCAACGCGGGAAAAATGCCCATACTTACCGTTGCCACCCATAGGCTGCTCAAAAGCTGATGATTCATCTTCGTTCCCTCAATGCTCTAGTGTGGTGTGAAAGTTTTTACCGTCACATATTTATCTAAAGTATTCGTTGAAATTATGCAATGCTCAAGCAATTAATTAACATAGCAATTGCTATCCACACATTTGCCCGCAGCCTAAATCCTTGCCTCAGATTGGGAGAGGCATCGGGGCTGTAGCTTGATTCCCGCAGGGTGGGGGATTGGGAAAATCGTACATCACGTCAGGCTAATGATTAAGCAGAATCAGCCCTGAATTATGCTGATATCAACAAAAACTCATGACGATCGCGCACAACTAATCAAAAGCCTCTACACACTTGAAGTTAAGATTTTCGCAAGCTGCGATCGCTTCAGATGATTTGTCTATTCAATTATTGACTTGGCTGTAACAAAGCTAGCTAAAGCAAACAATAGGTTTGATCTTGCAGCCTAGGGTGCAGCAGAAAATTCTTACAGCAGAAAGTCAAAGTGCTGTAGCTACAGCGTTGTTAGCATACATTCCACGACCAATACTCTTCCACTTACCCTTATTTTTGCCTGTTGAGAGGACGTTGGTCAATGAAATTTTAGCTCGTTGATAATCTTGATTAGAGAGATCTCCGTAGAGTTTAGCGATTATGTCGCTTAATCCAATTGGTTTGCTCGATTCGTCTAAAATTTGGGACACTGCATCGGTAAACGATTGCTCTTGAAACTCTGCTCTGACAAAATGCTTTAAGTCAGGAGACTTTGCTGACAAATTCGCTTTGCCAGTAGATTTTTTCGCCGCACCGCTTGATTTTGCTTTCGATCCCCGCGACTTTGATCCGGTAGAAGTTTGAGCCGCTGATTTTGATTTTGAATTATTTACTTTACGGCGATCGCTCTGTGAATCAGTTGTTAATCCAAACCTATCCTCTGCATCTGTTTCCAGATCTGTGTCTGTTTCCAGATCTGCGTCTGTTTCCAGATCTGCGTCTGTTATATCGATATCAGCGAGATTAGCACTTCCATGAAAGCTGGATAATGGCATCTCAACAGGTGGGCTAATCAGGCTGACGTTGGAGGCTGCACTGTTAGTGGGTGAATTGGCAATCAATCCAAGGGTGATTGCCTCAATCAGAATTGCCTCAATCCCTTCGAGTTGAGTAGTCTTCTGCTCTGCTTGTGCCGTTATCCACTCAAGCTCATGCTTCAAGTGCTCTTTCACTTTTTGAAGAGAAGCAACAAACGCGATCGCCTCGTTTTTATCTAATGTCTGTAAGTAGGAAGTTGGAGAAGTTGTCACTGCTATTCTTTAAGCCATTGATTTTTCTCGATTTTACGCTTTCCTCGTCAATGCGTGAATCTATTAGTGATTTTGTTACGCTTCTCAACATAAATGGTTGAT
>CASBQE010000033.1 GCA_949127665.1 Synechococcales cyanobacterium PMM_0083 | reverse complement strand
TTCTACATCTTTTCGCTTCCGATCTGGCAGCTTTTAGAGTTTTGGCTCGTGGGCTTAAGTGCCTATAGCTTGCTTGCCGTTAGTTTGGTTTATCTTTTAGCTGGCAATAGTCTGAGTCAAGGGCGCTTTCCAGGAATTTCAGCGCAGCAACAGCGCCATCTCTGTGGATTGGGTGCCTGTTTGCTGATGGTTGTGGGTTTGGGCTATTGGCTGAGTCGATATGAGTTGCTGTATTCAACCCAGGGAGTTGTGTTTGGTGCCAGCTACACCGATGTTCGGGCAAATTTGCCAGTTTACATTGGCATGGCATTGTTAGCGATCGCGATCGCTCTCCTCCTTTTTTGGTATGCCCTACCCAACAATCGCCTGTTCGCAACGTCCCTACCGGCTATCCGTAATTCCCGATTCGCAACTCCCTTCCTGCTGATCATCGGGTATTTTCTGCTGGTGCCGCTGACGATGGTGCTGCCAATGGTCGTGCAAAAAATTATCGTGCAGCCCAACGAGCTTGCCCGTGAACAGCCCTACATTAGCCGCAATATTTCCTTAACGCGATCGGCGTTTGGGCTGGAAAATATTCAGGTGGAGACGTTTAACCCGTCCGGCAAACTGACCTACGCCGATATTGAAAAAAACGAGCCAACTATTCGGAATATTCGCCTGTGGGATACTCGTCCGCTGCTGGCAACAAACCGCCAACTCCAGCAAATTCGCCCTTACTATCGCTTTGCAGATGCGGACATCGATCGCTACACCCTGGCTAGACAACCTAACGAACCTGCCGCCAAACAGCAGGTACTCATTGCCGCACGAGAGCTAGACTACACCGCCGTGCCCAGTGAAGCGCAAACCTGGGTGAACGAACATCTGGTCTACACCCACGGCTATGGCTTTACCATGAGTCCGGTGAACGAAGTTGCGCCGGGTGGATTGCCCGACTATTTTGTCAAAGATATTGGCACCAATGCCCAGTCATCCACAGGAGCGCTCAACACGGCTAATGCTGCCATTCGGGACAATATCCCAATCGGTCAGCCGCGCATTTATTATGGCGAGATTGCCAATACCTACGTCATGACGGGCGGCACGCTGCAAGAACTGGATTATCCCAGCGGTAGCGAGAATGTTTACAACACCTACGGCGGCGAGGGTGGCGTGGCGATCGCGCCCTTTTGGAAGCGCCTGCTGTTTGCTCGATATCTGCACGATTGGCAGATGGTGTTCACCCAATATTTCACGCCTGAAACCAAGCTGCTGTTTCGCCGCAATATTCTCGACCGGGTACAGGCGATCGCTCCTTTTTTGCGCTATGACAATGATCCTTACATTGTCACCGCCGATATTGGCTGTCAGGGCTTAAACCTCAACTGTCAAAATCAATCCCCGACTGACCCAACCGATCCAGCCGCCACTCCTAATTATTTGTATTGGATGCTGGATGCTTACACCACGAGTGATCACTATCCCTATTCCCAACCTAGTCAACCGCTTGCCCAAGCAGCAAACACGGCAAAACAGCCGCCGTTAAACTACATTCGGAACGCGGTCAAAGTGGTGATTGATGCCTACAACGGCTCCGTCAACTTTTATATTGCTGATCCGTCCGATCCGATGATTCAAAGTTGGGCGGCGATTTTTCCCAGCTTATTTAAGCCGCTGAGCGCCATGCCTGCGGCACTTCAAAGCCATCTTCGCTATCCGGCTGATTTGTTTAATGTGCAGTCTGAACGGCTGATGACCTATCACATGACCGATCCGAAGGTGTTGTATAACCAGGAAGATCAGTGGCAAATTCCTGATGAAATTTACCGCAATGAAACTCAGCCGGTTGATCCATACTTTTTGATTACTAATTTGCCAACCACTGAAAAGTCAGAAGAGTTTGTTTTATTGCTGCCTTATAAGCCGCGCCAGCGCACGAACCTGACGGCATGGCTAGCGGCGCGATCGGATGGAGCGAACTATGGTAAGCAATTGCTCTATGTTTTTCCTAAGGGAGAATTGATTTATGGAATTGAGCAAATCGAGGCGCGGATTAATCAAGATCCAGTGATTTCGCAAAAAATCACCTTGTGGAATCGTGAAGGCTCACGCGCATTGCAGGGCAATCTGCTGGTGGTGCCGATCGAGCAGTCGTTGCTGTACGTGGAGCCGCTCTATTTAGAAGCTGAAAAGAACAGCCTGCCGACTTTGGTGAGCGTGATTGTGGCTTATGGAAACCGGATTGCGATCGCAGATAGTTTTGCGGAAGCTCTGAGGGCAATTTTCCAGCCGCAACAACCCGTAACTCCGGCGATCGTCCGTCCTGTTGAATAAAGCTATCTATGCCAAAAGATACTTGTCAATTTGTTACTTAGTCTGATGTTTTTCTGGTTTTTTTAGGAACTTTGGGTTAAATAAAAAGGTAAGTTTTTGCAATTGACCGATTGATTCTCTAACGGCATTTGTTTGCTGCGTTTTTCGCATTAGATGTCTAATAAATGCCTAATGGATGATAGCCAAAGGATGCAGATTTATGTTTCAACTAGATGAAGGGATTTACTAAACCAAACTTACTAAACCAACATGAAAATGGAAACTGAGAACAAGCAAGCGCCATCCGATGCTTCTAGTAGCGGCAAAACTGAGTCGGATTTTGAGCAATGGGTCAAACAAGTGCGCCCTTTATTGCTGGCATCGGTTCAAAAGCGTGGATCGAGATGACTTTGAGATATTTGCCTTTGGAGTTTGCTCTTAGAATTGGCAGCTATTCGTCGATGATGGCGCTGCGATCGAGCAATAGCAGATCGCGCAATTGATCCGTGTTTAGATCAGTCAGCCAGCTTTCGCCAGCCCCAACGACTTGTTCTGCTAAAGCTTTTTTGCTTTCGATAATGGCGTGAATTTTTTCTTCCAAAGTGCCGCTGCAAACGAATTTGTGGACTTGCACTTTGCGAGTTTGCCCAATGCGGAAGACGCGATCGGTCGCCTGATTTTCCACGGCGGGGTTCCACCAGCGATCGAAGTGAAACACATGGTTGGCGCGGGTCAAGTTTAAGCCAACGCCGCCTGCTTTGAGCGACAGAATGAAAATCCGGGGCGCTTGGGGATCGAGCTGGAAGCGATCGACCATTTCTTCGCGCTGCTTTTTGGAAGTGCTGCCATAGAGAAACAGGGTTTCTTTGCCTAACTGTTTTTCTAGATGGGCTTTGAGCAGTTTTCCCCATTCGGCAAACTGGGTGAAAATCAGGGCGCGATCGCCTTCTGCAACCACTTCTTCTAGCATTTCTTCCAGGCGTAGCAATTTGCCAGAGCGAGATTGAAAGGAAGCAAAATCAGGGTTTTGAATGTTGGCTTGCTCCTCGATTGCTTCGCTTTCCTGAGCAGTGGCTCCTTTCAAAAACAGATCGGGGTGATTGCAAATTTGCTTCAGCTTGGTAATTAGCGCCAGAATAATTCCCTTGCGCTGGATGCCTTCAGCGGCTTCGATATCCGCCAGGGATTTATCGACCCAATGCTGATACAGCGAGGCTTGCTCAGACGATAAGCCGCAGAAGACGGTCATTTCTTGCTTGTCGGGCAAATCTTGAATGATCGTGCGATCGCTTTTGAGTCGCCGTAGGATGAATGGTTGCACCAGCGATCGCAGAGTTTGCAGTGATGCGGTATCGCCAAAGCGTTCGATCGGTGCTGCAAATCGACGCTGAAAAAAGTTTTTAGGTCCTAAGTAGCCCGGATTAAGAAAATCCAAAATTGACCAGAGTTCAGACAGGCGATTTTCTACTGGAGTGCCCGTCATGGCAATGCGGAACTGGGCTGATAGCTGTCGGACGGCTTGCGATTGTTTTGCGTCTGGATTCTTGATGTTTTGCGCTTCGTCCAGCACCACGCCCCGCCAAGCAACGGTTTGCAAGTCCTTAATATCTCGGTAAATCAGCGCGTAGCTAGAAAGTACCAAGTCAATTCCTTGAACCGCTCTGGCAAAATCTTTTCCCTTGGGGCGACCCTCGCCATGATGCAACCGCACTTTCAAACTGGGTGCAAACTTCTGGACTTCCCGTTCCCAGTTGCCAAGGACTGACGTGGGGCAAATCAGCAGGGTCGGCGCGTCTAAGGAATCTTGTTCTTGCAAATGCAGCAAAAAGGCAATCAGTTGAATGGTTTTACCCAAGCCCATATCGTCCGCAAGGCAAGCTCCCAAACTCCACTGCTCCAGAAATGCCAGCCAGCCCACACCACGCGATTGATAGGGACGCAGCTCACCCCGAAAACTTTTGGGCGTTGCAATGTCAGCGATCGCCTGATTGCCGTTGAGCGTATTAATCAAGTCGTCTAGGGCACCCGATGCTTCAAAGCTGACTACGGGCAGCTTTTCAATCATTTGAGTATCACCAGTGCTAATGCGGAGGGCATCTTCTAAAGACAGTGCAGGTTGATCTTTACGGCTGGCAAAAAAGGTTTGGGCGGCGCGAATATCTTGGGATCGCAGTTCTACCCATTCACCATTGATTTCGACCAGCGGCATATTTAGGGCAACGAGGCGATCGAACTCTTCCTTTGAAATACTTTGTCCGCCAATCGTCAGTTCCCAGCGAAAGTTGAGCAAACTTTGCAGCCCCAAACGTTGTCCCTGTCTCAGTTTGCCCGTTTCTGCCTGAATTTTTAGCCCCAGTCGATTTGCCCAACCGCCCTGGCTGGCAAGGCTGGGCGGCACCACCACTCCCACTCCACTATCTTGCAATCGCCAAGCGGTGCTTTTGAGGAACTCATACGCCTGCATTGGGCTTAGCGCGCAAAATTGAGGGCGCGGTTCCTGCAAACTCGGCTCAATTGGCGCATACAGACGAGATGCCAACCCCAAACCCATTAAGAAAATTTCTTGCGGCTGGGCGATCGCTCTTCCTTGCACATTCAACCGCTCCACCGGATTATTCCAAATTGTGGGCGCATCCACAACAAAGTTAGGCGTATCCGCCGCCTGCAAGCCATACTCTAACTGCCAGTTGCTTTGCCCATAGCTAGGAGGATAGAGCGATAGGCAGATGCGAAAATTGTCTGAGCGGCGTTGCAGCGGAGTCGTCCAGGTTTGCAGCGAGGTTTCCAACCCTTCGATCGCAGTTGTGTGAAGTTGCGCCGCAGGACTGCCGAGAGCATTTAACCAATCCTGGAGCACTGGGGCGATCGCTCCCGTTGGCTTTGCCTCTTTTTGAGCAGATCCTTCTTTTTCAGGCACCGTCAGCCCAGATGCCGCCTGCCGAATCTGGGCATTTAATGTGGATTGTAAAAAATCCAACACCAAAACTTGAGAATCAGCGGGAAGAGGGAGGAAGAGTTCGGCGTTTGGCGTTTGGAGTTCGGAGTTCAGAGCTGGTTCATGCTTCTCCCCTCTTCCGTGATAAATTCGACAACCATCGGGTATGCGATCGCAAAATTCCACCCATCGCGCCTGATCGATGGCGCTATCTAACAATGGCTCCCAGTGGGCGAAAACTCTAAAATTGTTTTGTCCTTCGTTGAACTTCTTCAAGCCGGGTAAAAATTTGGTTCGGGCTAATAAATCCAGGCTCCAACGGGCGACATGGCTCCAAAAACGCAAATCTCCACTGACAAAAGCTTCTTCGACGGGCTGATAGCCTAAGGGCAACGAGTTGAGAAATAAAAGCGCCTCAGTTGCCGACAAACACAATCCTTCAACGTTCCAAGGGTGCAGAATTAAGGGGCGATCGCCTGCGGAAACGGCTGACAGTTCTGGTAACAATACGGCACTGCTAGGGACTGCCAAATCGCCTTCTATAACTGAAGTCGGTAAGCCGATAGTTTGAGTTTGCCAAGTTGCAGTGTGCGAATGACTGGGAGCGATCGCCTCGATGGTCGTTTGAGGGATGGCTTGAAGCGATTTAGCAGTTTTGCGGCTTCGTTTAGGAGTAGATGACTCCAACGATGCCGTCACAGCCTTTAATTCTGGAAGATAGATGCCATGACTTTTTTGCAGGCTGTTGAGAAAATCCAACAATTCTAACCGCGTCATTCCGTAAGGATTCGGTTGAACAGCCGCAAGCTCAGCCGTTTCTTGAGCTTCTATTGACAGCACTGGATGCGGAGTGACCTTGCGCCAAATTTCTCCCCAAATGATTAAGCAACTTGCCTGTTCCGGCACAGAAGTATCTGGAGTCGTAGCGGGTTGTTGTGGCAGTAGCCAGCTACCGTGTAGGGTTGCCATTCTCGTTTAAAGCCTTCAAAGGTCGCTAATTTCAGAAGTTCATCGCTTAAGGGCTATTTTGCGCTGACCTAAAGCAATTGCCGGATAAATTATTACCCGACGACGATGAACCCATCTCAACATTAGCTATTGTACAAGCTGCAAACTCAGACCTGAGAGATTGCGATCGCCCAAAAAATTCTCTCTTTGTACATCAATGCTACGATTGCGACAGAGAATAAAAGATGGAAAAGGATACCACGATACATGGAAGAAATTGAAAAGTCAATATCCTTTGATGGTAGGGATATTCGGCTGAAGATCGGTCTGCTCGCGCCACAAGCAGGCGGTGCAGTCTTAGTGCAGTCGGAAGATACCGCAGTATTAGTTGCCGCTACTCGCGCATCGGGACGAGAAGGAATTGATTTCCTGCCCCTATTAGTGGATTACGAAGAACGGTTGTATGCAGCCGGACGCATCCCCGGAGGCTTTCTGCGCCGTGAAGGTCGCCCTCCCGAAAAAGCAACCTTGATCAGCCGCTTGATTGACCGCCCTTTGCGTCCCTTGTTTCCAGGCTGGATGCGGGATGATATTCAAGTCGTTGCCACCACGCTCTCGCTGGATGAACTGGTGCCACCCGATGTGCTGGCGGTCACGGGTGCTTCGCTGGCAGTGTTGCTTGCGCAAATTCCCTTTAATGGACCGATGGCAGCGGTGCGGGTTGGTTTGGTCGGTGATGATTTTATCATCAACCCCACCTACAAGGAAATTGAGAGCGGCGACCTCGATCTGATCGTTGCCGGATCTCCTGAAGGCATCATCATGGTGGAAGCAGGCGCAAATCAGTTGCCCGAACAAGACATGATCGAGGCGATCGATTTTGGCTATGAAGCGGTGCGTGATTTGATTCAGGCACAGCGCGATATCCTCAGTGAGTTGGGCATTGCGATCATCACGGCAGAAGCGCCGGAAGTGGATAAAACGTTAGAAGATTTTATCCGCGATCGCGTTACTGTTCCTGTCAAAGAAGTGATCGGACGGTTTGAAAAAGATAAAAAAATCCGAGAGGCGGCTTTAGATGAGGTGAAGGCATCCTTGAGTGCCGCGATCGCCGAACTGCCCGCAGAAGACCCGGTGAAGCTAGCCGCCGCCGCCAACTCAAAAGCGTTGGGGAACGTATTCAAAGACGTAACCAAAGTTTTGATGCGCCGTCAAATTGTAGAAGATGGTGTGCGAATTGATGGTCGCAAACTGGACGAGGTACGCCCGATTTCTTGTCGAGTTGGCGTGTTGCCCTCTCGCGTTCATGGCAGCGCTCTATTTAATCGGGGGCTGACTCAAGTGATGTCCGTGGTTACCTTGGGCACTCCCGGCGATGCTCAGGAAATGGATGATCTGCATCCTGACGAGAAAAAGCGTTACCTGCACCACTACAATATGCCGCCCTACTCCGTGGGTGAGACCAAACCCATGCGATCGCCCGGTCGGCGTGAAGTGGGTCACGGTGCCTTGGCAGAACGCGCTTTGATTCCCATCCTGCCCAAGAAAGAAGATTTCCCCTACGTCCTGCGGGTCGTGTCTGAAGTGTTGTCTTCTAACGGCTCTACTTCTATGGGTTCCGTGTGTGGTTCTACCTTGGCGCTCATGGATGCAGGGGTTCCGATCATCAAACCCGTTAGCGGTGCTGCTATGGGCTTGATCAAAGAAGGCGATGAAGTCCGCATCCTCACCGATATTCAAGGCATTGAGGATTTCTTGGGCGACATGGATTTCAAAGTGGCTGGCACCGATACTGGCATCACCGCTTTGCAGCTTGACATGAAAATTAACGGCTTGCCAATGGATATCATTGCTCAAGCGATTAATCAGTCAAAACCGGCTCGGTTGCACATTCTCGACAAGATGATGCAAACCATCAACACGCCTCGCACCGAGATGTCGCCCTTTGCGCCGCGTCTGCTGACTATTAAGATCGACCCTGAATTTATCGGCATGATTATTGGTCCGGGTGGCAAAACCATCAAGGGCATTACCGAAGAAACCGGTGCCAAAATTGACATCGAAGATAGCGGTATTGTGACGATTTCGGCGATCGATGGTGAAAAGGCAAAGCGCGCCCGTGCCATTATCCAAGGTATGACCCGCAAGCTGAATGCTGGCGATGTTTATGCAGGGAAGGTGACGCGGATTATCCCCATTGGAGCATTTGTGGAGTTTCTTCCAGGCAAGGAAGGCATGGTTCACATTTCTCAACTCGCCGACTACCGAGTAGGCAAGGTGGAAGATGAGGTGAATCTGGGCGATGAGGTGGTTGTTAAGGTGAGAGAAATTGATAGTCGTGGACGAATTAATTTGACTCGTTTGGGCATTCACCCAGATGAGGCGACGGCGGCGCGTGAAGCGGCGACTCAAGCTTAGGAGAATGGATGAAAAGCGGCGATCGCTCTATTTAGGCGATCGCCTCCTTTTTCAAAACCGTTCATAACTCACAGTTTCGGCTAAATCATTCACGCATAATCTCAGCGAGGATTTCTTGATGGAGTCCTCGTTTTTTATGGAAAGAGATTTTCTCTATCCAAAGCGAGTTGTCACTGAGGTGGAGAATCTTTCAAAATATATAATGTTAAGATTGATAACAATTCTTGTTAAAGCTAACCTTTAAGCTTTTCTGTCTATTTTTGATAGTGAGGAAACATCTCGTGACTTCTCTGCTACAACTCTCTCAAACGATCGCAGATGACCTAATTGCTGATTTCTTTCGCGAATCGGAAGGTGGCTGGCGCTCCGAGCGGCGGTACTATACGCTCCCGCATGGCGAAACCAAAGAAGTCGTTAGCATTATTCAAATTCGCTTTTTGCCCCAAGGTTCTCCAGAGTTAATTCATCTGGCAGGGTTGCATGAACTGACGAATGAAACGGCGTTAACCTGCGGAGCAGAGGTCAGTTGGGATAGCCAAGAATCGGTGACCGGAAAGCAGCAATCCAACGGCTCTACGTTGTTTGGGGCATTGGGCACGAGCTTGTTGCGCGATCGCGGCTTTGCGACGACCAAACCCGTCACGGCTGAATATCACTTCACCAATCCGCAGACCCTTTGCCTCAAAACAGAATATAAAGGCTCGTCATTTGAAGAAGAGTTGAAGCTAATTGGGCAACTGTATCGCACTCGCCAAACTATTATTTCTCGTGCAGGTGAACAACAGATGATTGGTCAATATTTGGAAAAACGTCTGTAGAAATAAGGAAAAAATATGGGCGTAGCATCTGGTTAGAATACTTGGATTTCATCAAAGGGATCGTGCCAGATGCGATGCTCCTACTAATATTGGCTTGCGGATTTCCGGTGGTTGACGGCTGTGACTCCGGTTGATTCCAGTATCTTGCCGTAATCAACCAGCGCATAGAGCAGCCAATGATCGCCGCAGTCCATCCGATTCTGCACGGTGCATTCCAGATAAGACAGCGCCTCGGTTAAAATCAGGCATCCATTGGCAGCAGGTTCCGTTGCTAGATTGACAAAAGGATTTTCGTCTGGTGTTGCAGGCTTTATAAAGAAGCGGCGCAGATTTCTACCTTCTTTCAAAATATTTAGGACAAAGTGTTCGCCAGGATGGGCAAGGCAGTCTAATTCGCGCTCTTTTGCGATCGCCACTGTGATTGCAGGCGGGCTAAACCCTGCTTGCGAGACCCACGAGGTGAGAAAACCTACGGGAGTTCCGTCTGATTGCGCCGTCACCACGCACAAAGAACCGGTGACGCGCCCCACTGCCTGTCCCGTGCGATCGCTCATCACATCTGCGCTAGCTTGTCGGGGTGCCCGAATTTTGCGGGCACGGTTGAGGATACGGGCAAACTCTGCCCCAGCCTTTTCGCACTGCTCTAGAGTGTCTTCTGTAGGCGCAAACTTAACCCGAATCGTTTCAAACCCCAACGGATAGCCTGCATCCTGGAGCTTGCTTTCAATCAGATCAACTGCTTCTCCACTCCAGCCGTAGGAGCCGAACACGCCAGCGACTTTTGTTTGGGTGGCAGTGGATAGCACAATTCCCAAGGCTGTCTGGATTTGGGTGGGCGGATGACCTGCCAACGTTGGAGAGCCGATGATAAACCCATCACAGTCTTTAACGGCGGCTGTAATCTCGGCGGGATCGGCAAATTCACAGTTGATCGTTTGCACAGCAACCCCAGCCTGGTTCACACCTTTAGCGATCGCGGTTGCTAGAGTTGCCGTATTGCCATACGCCGAGGTATACAGCAGCGCCACATTTAAATCTTTCGTTTGCTGCTGTTGGCACCAGCGACGATAATCCAACGCGAGAACGCTGAGGCTGTGGCGCACAATAGATCCATGCCCCGGAGCAAACACCTTGGCGGGAATCGTCGTCAGCTTGTCTAAAATTGCCTCAACTTGAGGTGCTTGGGCGGCATGGAGACAGTCAAAATAGTAGCGGCGATCGCCATCTAAAGTCTTCCAGTGTTCATCAAACACCGCATCATCACACACATGAGCGCCAAATAACTTATCGGTATACAGTACGCGAGTCGCGGGATCATAGGTGCAAAGCGCGTCTGGGTGGCGAGGTGTGGGTACAAAGCGAAACTGAAGCTCGTGCCCATTCCCTAAATCCAGCACCTCTTCATCCCGCACAATATGCACCTTTAGGGTTTGATTGCCAAACTCAATTCCTAAATCTTGGGCTTCATCATCGCGCGGCGAAGGCAGGACTGGCTGACTGATAAGCACCGATCGCAGGGTATTTGCACCCGGTTTAGAACAAACCACCGTAGCGTAGGGAGCCAGTTCTAACAAACGTTTGAGTGTGGTCAGCCGATTAGGATTGACATGGCTCAAAATGATGTACTTCAGTCGTTGATAGTAGAGATGATGCCCTAACTCCTCCAAAAAAAGATCGGTAAAAGACTCGCCGGGTGGGTCAAGCAGCGCGATTTGTTCAGCTTGAATCAAATAGGAGTTTGCCGTAGTGCCTTTTTGGCGAGCATATTCAGTTTCAAATTTGAGCCGTTCCCAGGTGCGCGATCGCAGCACAGTTGTGCCAGCACCCATCTCAGCAACTTGAACATCACGCGGTTTGAAATCAGCCATAGGTAAGGAATAGCAGCAAAGGGATGCATATCAAAAAAAGGAAGCGACCAGGATAGCAAACAATCTACAAATCAAAAGCTAACCATCTAAACTAGAAAGCTCACCCGTTTCTTTCATCATAAAAGCAATGTCGGGTTGCTCAGTATGACTTTCCCCTGCACCTACCTCTCGCGAAAGACTTCTTCTTCTGGACAGTCGTTTTTCTGGATCAACGCCTTCAAAAGTGGGCGGCAGCCATACCCGAATGATGAGCAATACTCCAAGCACCAGCAAAAAAGCACAGGCAGAAAGCACCTGATTCCAAGGCACCTCTAACACGCCCTTCACAATGACCTCCCGCAAGACAGACACGATCGCCACTTCCACCGCAACCCCAATTGAGACCCGTTGTTCTTGCAAATAAATAATCAGCAAGCGAAACAATTCCACCAGAATCAGCAGAAATAAAATATCAGCGGTGACTTCTTGAAAATCCAAGGGTGGCAGGAGCGACAAAAACATACTTCGGAGTTCCAGCACCATGACGCAGAACAAACCGATGCAGAGAGAAATAATAATTAAATCCTGAATGATTTCTAGGACGTGCACAACCCGATTAATCCAGGTCGGTTGTGCAGATTTCGACGGGCTTGCGAATGGTTGCATAAGCAGATTCTGAGTCCATTACGGTCATAGAATCAGAATACTCTCAAATAACTTATATATAAGCAGCTTTCCTATTGGAAAAACCTATAGTTTTGATTGATAAGCTCGACGCTGAACCCCACAGAAACTCAGCCTCACGTCGCGATCGCGCTTAGAGAGCCTCCAACGGCACGTCATCACTAGAACACTTTGCAGAAAGAATAAGTCATCGCCCCTCCCGGCTAAGCACCTGCTCCGCAGTCAGCCGCAATGCTTCAAATCGGGATTGCAACACCATTTGCCCTGTATAAACTGTTGCTTCATAGAAACCCGCCTCCAAGCTAAAAATGGTGATATCACACCTGCTGGGGTTAATTACCCAATATTCAACGACCCCTCTTGCCGCATACTCAGAGCGTTTGTAGCGATAATCTCCCTCTTCGTTAATTTTGCCAGGTGAAGCCACTTCAATAATCAGTTCGGGCGGTGGCATCTCGCGGGTAACGGTGCCGCGTCCATCTCCCAAAATAACGGTTAATTCTTCAGACAACACCATCAAATCCGGCAAGCGAGTTTTTGCCAGGGAGCCACTGACCTCAACTTCAGTGTCTTTATAGCACAGGCGATCTTCTGAAAGAACTTCTAATAGCTTTGCCAGCAGAAACAAAGCAATTTTTGAGTTGATTCGGTCTTCTGGCGGCATTTCAACCAGTTCTCCATCCACTAGCTCATGGCGACTATCTGTACCGTCGTTGTAAGCAAGGTACTCCTCAAAGGTCATCTTTTGAGTAATGCTAGGCATAAACTAAGCCTGAAATCTTCTCATTCCGAGTCTATCAGAGGTTGCAGGTTAAGGTCTGTTTCTTGCGTTCCTGTAAAATTTAGTGTGGGTGCAGGCGCAACAGAGATAAGCTTGCAGTCAGCCTGATTTTTCGGTAGCCGCGATCGCCGCTTTCAATCTAAGACTCTGGCGCAGCACTCGCGTTTTGGTTCGGTATCCATGCAGGGCAGATTGACTGTTTCTGGTGTAATGAAGGAAACCATCCTCCCCATTTTTCAAAAGCCTATTACGGGTTATCCCTTGATCTTGAATGCCCTATCTGTCATTCACACCATCTAAAGTGGGTATGACTTCTTGCCATTCATTTCTCAATTCAGCAAGGTTCAATAAAAAAGCCAATAAAAAAGGGAGAGGCGCTAAGCGTCTCTCCCTATCATCAGGGTGCATCTACTAACCATAGTATGCCATCTCAAGGGTGGGGGGTGTCACCCCCTATTGATGTTGTTTTTGTAAAGAAATCTCTCTTTCGTCCTTTACATTCAGGACATTGAGGCATTTTATAGAATGTGTTGACGGCTGGAAGGTCTAGTAGGAGTGGCTTCTAGCTTATCCGTTTAGTTTTTTGCTGACCAATTGGTTGGTCAGCTTAGGATCGGCGCGACCGCCAGTTTTTTTCATCACCTGACCGACAAAAAAGCCTAATAGCTTAGTTTTCCCTCCTCGATACTGTTCCAACTCTTTTGGATTTTCGATCAACACTTCGTCGATCGCGGTTTCCAGTGCGCCCGTATCCGAAATTTGCCCTAACCCATCCCGTTTTACAATTGCTTTTGCAGAACCGCCTTGAGTCAGCAGTTCTTGCAAGATATTTTTGGCAGCCGCATTGCTGATGGTGCGGTCTTCAATTAGCCCAATTAATTCTGCCAAACTGTCTGGCTTCAGGGGCAAATCACCCATGCTGAGATCGGTATTATTATTTAGGTAAGCACTCAAGTCACCCATAATCCAGTTTGCCGCCAGTTTTGCGGAAGCACCTGCCGCGATCGCGGCTTCAAAATATTCCATCGTGGCGCGGTCATTGGTCAACACGCGGGCATCATAAACCGATAAGCCCAAGTCGGTGGTATATCGCTGACGTTTTTGAGCAGGCAATTCAGGCAGTTGCGATCGCCAGTCGGCTAATTGGGCGGCAGAGACTTCAATCGGTCCCAAATCGGGTTCTGGGAAATAGCGATAATCGCTAGCCCCTTCCTTTTTCCGCATACTAATCGTGCGCTGAGAGCCTTCTTCCCACAGGCGCGTCTCTTGCACCAGCTTTTCGCCGGCTTCAACCGCTGCAATCTGCCGCTCAATTTCATATTCGATCGCTCGCTGAATCGCACTGAAAGAGTTCATATTTTTGATCTCTACCTTCGTGCCAAACTCTTTTTGCCCCACCGGACGCACCGAAATATTCACGTCACAGCGGAGCGAACCTTCTTGCATATTGCCATCACCAACGCCGAGATAGCGGACAATCCGACGAATTTCTTGGGCATATTCAGCGGCTTCCTGCCCCGTGCGAATATCCGGTTCAGACACAATTTCCATCAGCGGCACTCCTGCCCGGTTATAGTCCACCAGCGAGTAGGTAGATCCCGAAAGCCTTTCGCCGCCGCCATGCACGAGTTTTCCTGCGTCTTCTTCCATGTGCAGTCGGGTCACGCCAATTCGCTTATGGGTAGCGGTTCCCGTTTCTTTGTCGTACAATTCAATGTTCAAAAAGCCGTGTTCTGCGATCGGCAGATCAAATTGGGAAATTTGGTAGTTTTTCGGCAGATCGGGGTAAAAATACTGCTTGCGATCGAACTTGCTGTAGGGTGCAATTTCACAGTTCAAAGCAAGCCCCATCTTCACCGAGGATTCCAACACCGCCTGATTTAAAACAGGCAATGTTCCGGGTAAACCCATACAAACTGGATCGATCAGTGTATTGGGCGGTTCGCCAAACTTAGTTGAACTCGGCGAGAAGATTTTGGTGTTGGTGTTTAGTTGGCAGTGAGTTTCCAACCCAATCACTGCTTCATACTGCGTTTTTGCGGGAGCCGATGCGGTCATGGAAACTTTCTTGCACAACAATAGGCTTCCATTTTAGCGGCAAGCGATCGCCATCGCTTGAGATTAGCCACCGCAGACAATGCGATTCTCATAGACAACATCTCGGCGATCGCTTTAGCGATGCTTAATTGATGGGTACAGGCAACTATTGAGGGTGCCAAGGTAGCCACTCTTCGTCCAAAGTTTGCTTTAGAGTAAACTCTGGGGCTTCGGGAATCAGCTCGGCATTCAGTTCACTAGCAGTGAGAAAGAGCTTTCTGCCATTTTGATAGGCGATCGCAAAGGTGTCATTGAGGTAGTTTTTGAGGCTAGGGCTGTCTTGAAGAATGGCTTGAATTTGCAAGCGGAAGTTCACTACTGCTAGTTTTCAACCTCTAAAGCAAGTTTTTCGTTCAACTTCCCAATATTTAATCTTGAGGAGATGTTCGCACAGTCGCATGAGATAGCTGGAAATCGCTCGTTTGTCACTTCTACCCAAACTTTCTATCTCCTCAATCAAATTCTCAAGGTCAATATTGCCGAAATCATGGGATTGCAACTGAGCCACGGTTTGATCTAGCCAAAGTTGGTAGTCTGTCTCGTATAGAGATAATAATTTCATCTTCAACTCAGAATTCATCATGAGTGTCTCCTGTTGTATTGGATTCTCCTACGGAGAGTCCCGCGATCGCCCCACTCATCGAAAAATCCGTACCCCCATCAAACGAAAGTAGAGGACACGCTTCACTTGGAGGTGAGTGCGGCTTCAGCAAACGTCCAGTCAGGGCGGAGGTCTTTTGCATAGCGTAGATAAGGATGATGGATTTCGATGTTGGGATTAGGCGTATTAAAGTGGATTAAAAAGCGAATGCATCTGGGCAAGCTACCTTTAACATGCATCTGCTGCACATCCAGTAGCGGCACCTGTGACCAATGAGGACGTTCACGAGCGATCGCAGCGGGAAAGATCGCATCCAAATCTTGAGTCACAGAAAAAGTAACGCTGACGATTTCTGCCATTTCTAGATGGTTGCGAGCTTCAAGTTCATTCAACAGTTCATGCACTGCTTCTCGAATCGCATCAATAGAGTTATCTGTAACCGTTGTTGCACCACGAATAGCTCGAATTCGCCAACCCACGCTTTTTCCTCCACTTTCAAAAGTAACTATTATCTCTTGATACTAAAAATAATTAGAATCCAACCATCAAAGCTATCAATGATCATGGCTGAAAATCTGTCAAACGTCAGCAATTGAGATACTTATCAGTAAGATAGTTTTTTAAGTCGGTCTTTCATCCAACTTTCCTCAAAATATTCCTTGACAGATGCGATCGTAATTCGTGACAATTGGGGACTGTTGTATTTTTTGCTCGGATCAGGTCACATTCAAAGTTGAGGCGCACGACTGCCTTTTAGCTACCTGTACGGCGCACTTGAGGTCAAAATTAATGGTTTACGCAATTATTGAAACGGGTGGTAAGCAGCTTCGGGTTGAGCCGGGTCGCTTTTATGATGTCGAGCGGCTTGCCGTTGAACTGGATGACAAGGTTAGTATCGATAAGGTGTTCTACGTCCAAAACGATAGTGACTTTCATGTTGGGCAGCCTTTTGTCGATGGAGCAATAGTCGAGGGCACTGTAATCAGACATATGCGGGGTCGAAAGATCATCGTTTATAAGATGCGCCCTAAAAAGAAGACTCGTAAGAAACAAGGTCATCGTCAAGAGTTAACTCGTTTGATGATTGACAGTATTGCCATTGACGGGCGATCGCTGGGTAGCGCTGTTGCTGAGACTCCTGCTCGCTCTGTCGATTTTGAAGGGGCTGAAGCACAAGCTGCCGAATAAAATTTTGATGATAAGTCTCATCTGCAAATTTAAGCGCTAAAAAAAGTAGGAAGGCAAGTATGGCTCATAAAAAAGGCACAGGCAGTACACGTAACGGTCGTGACTCTAATGCTCAACGTCTTGGTGTTAAGCGCTACGGCGGTCAAGTGGTTAAAGCAGGCAACATTTTGGTTCGTCAACGAGGCACCAAACATCACCCTGGTAATAATGTAGGCATCGGCAGTGATGACACTCTATTTGCGCTGATTGCAGGCGTTGTCACTTTTGAACGGTTGGGGAAGACTCGTAAGAAAGTTAGTGTTTACCCAGTAGCAGTAGCCGCGATCGCGCCTGAAACAGTTGCACCTGAACTAGTCGCGGCGGAATAGCTTAATCTCAACAACTATGATGGGTTGTTTTAAAATTAAAGCAGTGGGCAGACTCGCCCACTGCTTTTTAGTATCTTGTTTTTAATACGCTGAGTTATTTTAAAACGTTGACCAAAGAGCGACCATTCTGGGCAAAGCGCTCTGCTAGAACTTTCTGATAAACTGCCTCGTAGCCATCGGTCATCCGCTTCGCACTAAAATTGACTTCCACATGCTGACGACAGGCTTGCCGATCAATCGTGTCAATTCTGCTTAATGCTTGAATGCATTCTTCTACGGTACGGCACAGAAATCCAGTTTTGCCGTGAGCAATCACTTCGGGCGCAGATCCCAAATTCATAGCAATCACGGGCGTTCCGGCTGCCATCGACTCAGCCATCACCAAGCCAAACGGTTCTCTCCAAGTGATTGGAAATAGCGTCGCCACTGCATTTCCTAAAAGGGCATTTTTTTGAGCGTGATTTGCTTCACCCAGAAATTGTATCTGCGTTCCGTCAATGTGAGGTTTGACCTCTTGCTCAAAGTACTCTACGTCAACTGGATCGATTTTGCCAGCAATTTTAAGGTGCCAGCCAGTTGCTTTAGCGATCGCGATCGCAATATGAGTTCCCTTTTCCGGCGACATTCGACCCAAAAACGCTAGATAAGATGGGTCACTGGGTTTAGGATAAAACCGATAAGCCGAAGTATCGACTCCGTTGTAAACCGTTGCAACACAGTTCAAATTGAGTCTGGGTTCGCGTTGAGAGTTAGAAATGCTAATGAATGGTTGCCGACGAGCATGAACGAACATTTTTTCGTTATCAGGCGTAAAAATGCCATGTAATGTATACACGGTGGGCGTTCTTACCAAATTAGCGTAAGGTAGCCCAGCACATCCCATATGCGAGTGGATCATATCAAACTCGTTAGCCCGTTCATACACTTGACTCAACTGAAGCATTTCATAAATGCCCACTTCTTTGATGGTTGGGTCGAGCCGTAATGCTTTTGGGTGAACTGATTCTAGCTTGGCGGTCGTGGTCGAGTCGCCAGAGGCAAACAGAGTAACCTCATGCCCACGCCGCACTAATTCCTCGGTCAGCAGACTCACGACTAACTCTGAACCCCCATAAGTAGCGGGCGGAACCTGCTCCCAAAGGGGCGCTATTTGTGCAATTTTCATGGAAACCTCCGGTTTATAATTAGTCCAATCTGTTAAAGCGATAAGATTTCCTAGCCAAACGTTGCTAGGGAAAGGGTTTATTTGAAAAAGAGCCACCAATATAAAGAGACATTAGAATCTATTTGTGTTGAATCCATCTGTGTCGAATGTGTGATTAGCCGCAAATCATTCATCCAATTTTCTGCCGTGGAATGCTGACAACACATCCTGCTAAAGCGATACAAATGAAGAATCTTTAGAAAGATTTTATGAAATAGCTTTAAAACAAAAATAGCTATTTTTGTTTTGCTACAGCTCTGCCGGAGCAATCGCGCCAAGCCCAATCTGTAAAAGTCCATGTAGCAATCTTTGAGTGACTAAAATAAGGGCTAAGTGGGCAGTCAGGCGATCGCGCCCTTGATTTTGCACCGCACCCCAAATCTGACATTGCCGATGCATGGTATGAAACGCTTGAGCCAAATCTTGAGCAAGCGTTGCAATTAGATCGGAATGATGGGATGGCGATTGAATTTTTTCGGGCAAAGAATCTAATCGCCAGGGTATCTCATCTAATACAGTAAAGCATTGGCGAATTAACTGGCGCTCCGAAGCATGGCAAGTATGAAGCTGCTGCTCTGTCGTCAGCCAAGAAATTGGCGTTAACCAAGAAATTGGCTGTGCCCATTGCCAGTGAGAAGGTTTTTCCAGCCAATTCAGCCCAATTATCTGCTGTTGAGCGGCAATGCGTAACAGTGAGCAACAGCGGGCATGAGCGTGTTGAATTGAAAATAGGTTTGGGTGAGAGCGTGTAACCGGATCAGAGGAAAGCGCAGCGGAAACAAAAAGAGACGCGATAGGTTGGGTAAGGCTAGTGAGCCATTGCGCGATCGCCCCATCGCCAATCCTAAATTCTAAATAGCCAGACGGGGTTGCTTCAATATGAATATGGTCTAGTAAGCCAGCCGGTATTTGGGAATAGATCCGATCAGACTTATATCCAGATATTTGGGCTGCCAAGATATTTGCTACTGTGACAGCACAAATATTTGCATAGACACATATTTGATGAGGAACGGCTGATAAATAGGTTAGCTGAGTGGCTTGAAGTTGAGTCTTTTTATGAGTGCGTTTCAGTAGCCCTTTTGAATTCTGAAACCTATTTTTTAACAGCGAAATATGAGTGTGATCAATGCAGGGAAATGTTTTTTCCAAAAAACTTTCCTGCGATATTAAAACATCTTGCAGTATAATCTGCAACAAGTGTCCAGGCGAACAAAGTGTAACTTGCAATATAGCACTCATTAAACAATGCAAATTTCTTGTTTGCCAAAGTCATCTTTTACTGAAAGCTAGCTTTGTAGTCAGTATTTTAGTTAGGTAGCCTATTCTTTTTTGACGAGTTTCGCAAATAAGAACAAGTATTACTGCTATTTATGCTAATCAAGCAGTATTCATTCAAACAATTTTTCTCTGCGTCTACTTAGATACACACTCTATAGTCCTAAAAAGGTTACAAGAGAGAGGTGAAGGTACACTGGTGACAAGACAGTAATTCTTTTTCATGATGTATCTTTTCACAGCTCTACCTTAGCAATAAATATTTTTTAAACTTCTGCTGTTCATTTCAGCCTCTCACCTATGTACTCAGTATCTTCTAATACTCCAGAGGTATCACGTCCATTTTTAACGTGGCAACGCATCATCGATTGGTCACAGGAACATTATCGGGTGCGATCGTTTGCCAAGGATGAAAAAATTCCAGCGAGACCCGGATTGCTCTATCTGGTTCAACGAGGTGCAGTTCGCTTAGTCGGTAGCGCTCAAGTGAATGCAACTAGCATGTCAGCGCGAACCGCAAATGTGACTCCTGAAGAAGCATTTTTAGGATTTGTAGGAGCGGGTCAACCTTTTGAAATTGTGGCTCAGTCTCCGTTTACCTTACAAAGCTATGCTCACGTTGATCAAACCTCCGTCTTGTGGATGTATTGGCATGATTTAGACAATTGGCCTCACTTTCGTAGAGAAGTCCTAGATGCATTCCGCTATCAGCATCAACGCAAGTTGCTTTGGCTCAGCACTTTGGGGCAGCGACGAACCATTGATCGGCTCTTAGGCTTTTTAACCTTACTGATTGAAGAGTTTGGCGAGCCTTCCGACAGTGGCTATTGCTTACCTTTTCCCCTAACTCACGCTCAAATCGGTAGTGCTATTGGTTCTACCCGCGTCACCGTTACCCGTCTAATGGGCAAACTGCGGCAAAAGGGGATGATTTGCACTCAAGGCGATAATCTGATTTGTATTCCAACAGATTCGATGTTGAGCAAAAGTTGAAGGTATCCGCTTAAACGCCTAGAATCGTCAAAATGCCGATGAGTGCAGCGATCGCGCCTGCAACGGTAGACCAAACCGGATGAGCGCTTTGACTAACCCGTCCGCTTGAACTTCGCAAACTGTCTACATCTAACCAAGATGTTGTGCCTCGTCGCAGCCAGCCCGTTGCTACAACAGTGTGATTAACTAAATCTGCCGGACGGGTCGCTTTGGGTAATAGATCGCCCAAAAATCCAAAGCGCGAGGTGCAGTGAAGTTTGATGATTCCGGTTGCAGTCTCTAGAAGCAAATCTTGATTTAGGTGATTGTTAATTTCAGCACGACCTAGAACACGACCTTCTAGCCGAATCATTTGGCTGCTGATGGGTAAGAGCGGTGCTTGTTGTGTGGCATCGGCTAACGACATTGCGGCAGATGCCTTTAGAAAGCCTGGACGAATCTCTGGGAAAAAAGGATTGATGCGGATGATCGTGCCAACGCAAAATCCAATGAAGGGTAATCCGCGTAGAAGTGTGCGATCGCCCGCCATCCAGCTAATCGCTTCCAGGTTAAGTTTTCCACCTATCCCGCCCAGAACGAAAAGCAGGCAGGCAATCAATATTCCTAAAACTATCCCAAAATAGGGTGCGCCTTGGAATAATAGACTGCGCCATTGGTATCCAGTTAAGACTGCTTTTCGCGATTTTGAGGGTGGAAATTTCCAATTTAATTCGGGATCAAGCTGCCCATGACGAGCGTAGAGTGCGAGCAGTTGCAGGCGATCGCCCGTGGATGGGTGGGAACTATTGATGGCTAACCATTGGCGGTATGGATTGGTGGCTTCCCACTGCAACATGGGTTCAATTGGCAGGTGAGGATAGAAGCTCCCTAAAGAAATTGCGGCGCGGTGATTCAGGGGTGTTAACAGATCAAACCCTTCCAGCAAGTAGCTGGTTTGCTTTTGCTGCGGCACATTTTTAGCAGTGCCGATCGCGATTTTTAGCAGGGCGCGGGTATAGCCATTAGGATTGCCCGTCAGATCAGTCGCCACGCGATCGCCGTAATAAACTCGCTGCCGCGATAGCCAGAGCGGAATCCAATGCACCAGCCAATACAATCCATAGCTGAAGGCTGCAATCAACGAAGCAGAAGCGCGTGAAATGGCGGCTGTCTTTTGGCTGCCCCAATCTGCCACAACTCGATACAGCGTGTAGGGAATTTGCAGAATCACCATTGCCACAGACATCAGCGGCACATCCCAATTGGCAAGATGCCCTAATTCATTGGCATAAATCGCCGCTATTTCGTCGTCTGTAAGTTGGTCAAGCAATCCTTGGCTAACCACAATTCGGGCGATCGCAGGCATTGCACCATAGGTAAACGCGATCGGGGTCTGAGTTGGCAAAATTCCTAGCGCTGGCGACGAAATTCCCTGTTGACGACAAAAGCGCGGCAAGAGTTGAGTCGTTTCGGGGCTATAGCCTGCCAGTTTTGGCAAGGTTAAGGGCTGCAAACCGTAGAGGATTGTCAGCAAGCCATCCAAAATCCAGCGGGAGCTTGCCAATATAACCAGCAGCAAAACTGCTGTAAAAGCGACTGTCCATCTAGGCTCACCCGATTGCACAATACTAAATCCCAAGCGGGGCAACACCCTAACCAGCATCGTTTCGTAAGACGCAAACACCCAGTAAAGTATCTGCTGAATGCCGACAAAGAGGGCGATCGCCGTCACGATTTGAATCGCCGCTAACTGAAGCTGTTTTACCTGCCCTAAGGGCTTCCAGTTTTTTGCCCGTCCCGCATTGCGCCAAGTGGGTTGATAAAGATTAACTGACGGTTCAACGGGTTCAACGGCTGCTTTATTGGGTGTCGCAACGGGCGGAACTACTGCGTAAGCTGACCTGATGGGATGTGAAGCTGGATCAGATTGCTCGAATGCGGTATTTAGCGGGATAAATCCCGTTTGGCTGGATGATTGGGTCGGAGTTGGCGATGACAACGGCACAAAGCCGCTGAGATCCATTGAGGAGTCTGAGATTGAGGAGTCTGAGATTTCTGCTGAAGACTTTGGCTCTTCTGATGCGCTAGGGATCTTGTGTAGGTCTGCCAAATGAGGATGGCGTTTGATCAAGGTGTCTAGTGTGCGGATTGCCCAGGTTTTCACCTGCTCACTAGAACTGTTCTGTAACTGTTGGCAAACTTGCGCTGCTTGAACGGCTTCGCCCAGTCGCTCGTAGGCGATCGCGATCGCCATTTGCGCCCGTGCAACCAAAGGCTGCTCAACAGGCATGGAGAGCGAATTTTCTAGCAGCAAAGCGGCGGTGGAATAATCCTCTTGCTTGAATGCGGCTAGACCCGCTTCTAGATCGGTCAGATTGGCAGCATTGGTAGACGACTGAGGAGAAGTCATAGGTGTGGACTCCCACTTGGAACCTTTTAAGGATACCGCTACAGGGAGGCGGGTTCTCTCCCCGAAACTACGGGGGCGATCGTGTTTAGTTGTAACTCAGGGTGATCCGCTTCCACTTGTCCCACATTCCACTCGTTGCGAAACAGCAGCACAGGACGGTTCCAGCTATCTTTCACCGTCACTGTGTTAAACAGCCGCCCTGCTTTTTCCAGTGCTTCCCAGCCGCCCACGACCCAGCGAGCCACGGAATAAGGCAACAGTTCCAGAGTAGTTTCCACGCCATATTCACTTTGCATCCGAAACTGCACCACCTCGAACTGCAATTGCCCCACTGCCGCCAAAATTGGCTCTCGTTTGGAGTCATCGGCGGAATGCATAATTTGCACGGCACCTTCTTCCCGCAGTTCTTGCACCCCTTTTTGAAATTGCTTGAATTTGGATGGGTTTGGATTTTTCAGGTAGGCAAACAGTTCGGGTGAAAAGGACGGAATGCCTTCATATTCCAGCTTTTGACCGACGTAAATGGTGTCGCCGATCGCAAATACGCCAGGATTGTTCAAGCCGATCACATCGCCGGGATAGGCGGTTTCGATCACTTCTCGATCTTGGGCAAACAATTTTTGGGGACGAGACAGCCGCACCAGTTTTCCAGTCCGCGCATGATTCACGGTCATATCTTTTTCAAACTTGCCAGAACACACCCGCACGAAAGCAACGCGATCGCGGTGTTTTGGGTCCATGTTTGCCTGAAGCTTGAAGATAAACCCTGAAAATTCGGGATAGGTTGGCTCAATTTCGCCTTGATTGCTCACATGGGGAGTGGGTTTGAGGGCGTAGTCTAAAAAGGCATTGAGGAATGGCTCTACCCCAAAGTTGGTCATGGCACTGCCAAAAAATACTGGAGTCATCATGCCCGCATGAACTGTTTCTAGATCCAGTTCTGAGCCAACGCCTTCTAGCAGTTCCAAGTCATCTTTGAATTGGTAATACAAATCCTGCTCTAAAAGCTGCTCAATCCGGGGATCGCCAAAGTCAACCACCGTATCGATCGCCTCTCGTTGCCCGTGGGAACTTCGTTCAAACAGGTGGATTTTCTGGGTGCTGCGCTCAAACACGCCTTTGAAGCGATCGCCCATCCCGATTGGCCAATTTGCCGCATAGGTCGCCAAGCCCAATTCCTGCTCAATTTCGTCTAGCAGTTCTAGCGGTTCCCTGCCAGGGCGATCGAGCTTGTTGACGAACGTAAAAATGGGCAGCCCGCGCAAACGGCAAACTTCAAACAGCTTGCGAGTTTGTGGCTCCAGCCCCTTTGCCGCATCAATCAGCATCACCGCATTATCCGCAGCGGCAAGGGTGCGATAGGTGTCTTCACTAAAATCTTGGTGTCCAGGTGTATCCAGCAGGTTAATCTGGAAGCCTTTGTAATCAAATTGCAGCACGGTAGAGGTAATCGAAATGCCGCGCTGCTGCTCCATTTCCATCCAGTCGGAAGTCGCATGACGCTGCGCCCGTCGAGCTTTGACAGCTCCAGCTTGGTGAATGGCACCCCCATACAGCAGCAGTTTTTCTGTCAATGTGGTTTTCCCAGCATCCGGGTGAGAGATGATAGCAAAGTTACGACGACGCTCAACCTGGGTCTGCAATTCAGCCTGGATTTCAGTGGACATTTATTCGCCGGATAGGTAAATCTTGAAAACCGGAGTTTATCCGATAGAATCTCAAGTCTAGCAGCACCTCAAACAGGGCTACAAGGGCAAGAATTTATTGAATGAAACCCGACCAGAATGAGGCTAGACTGGACTATGGGTGATCAACGCCTAGTATGGATTTGCTGCCTGTTCCCCGGTTCCCATCGCATGGATTGAAATTCGCTATGGATGATCTCACTCAACGTCGTAAACTGCTGTCTGCTTTAGCTCACGGAGCAATTTTCTTTAGCTATACTTTCATTGCAATTGGGATTCCGATCGCAATTTTAATGATTTCAGACGATCAGGTCGTTAAAGACAATGCAAAAGAATCGCTTAACTTTCACTTTAATATTTATATTTACGCAGCGATTTTCTTCTTGCTCACGTTTGTGTTGATTGGATTTCCGTTTTTAGTGTTGTTGGGTGTCGCCATTTTCGTGATGCCGATTATTGCGATCGTTCACTCGGTCAGCAATCCCAACAAGCCTTATCGCTATCCCTTTATCTACCGATTACTCAAGTGAAATTCAGCGTAAGTTATGGCTCAAATTATTGAGGAATATTTTTTATCACTCTTACGGAAAACTCGCTAATTTGGGGTGGGTTTTTGCGATCGCAGCCCTTAAGCGATCGCTGTATAGTAGCAGTGTAGTGCAGCCCAAATGAATGTAAGGCTCTTTATGCAAACTCCTAATACTTTTGATTCTGATAAGCGCAAACTTTTGTCTTCATTGGCTCACGGGTCAATTTTCATCAGCGCCACTCTCTTCTCAATTCTGATTCCGATCGCAATTTTGAATATTTCCGATGATCCTGTGGTGAAAGACAACGCGCGCGAAGCCATCAATTTTCACTTCAATGTTTGGCTCTACGGAATTTTTCTGGTGCCTCTTTCATTCATCACCTTCGGATTAGCCGGTGGCATTTGGTGGCTCATTCATTGGGGATTGACAAGCTGGGCGATTTTTCATTGCCTAAACATCCCCGATGAGCCATTCCGCTACCCGTTTATTTTTCGGCTTTGGAAATAGGCGCGATCCCAATAGCTTGTCTTCATGCAAAACAAAACTGCCCTCCGGTCGAGTGACCGGAGGGCAAGAGGTACAGTTAAACGCTTGTGTGATTAGTATTGCGAAATTTTCAAAAGTCATGTTTTAAGAATGTGCCAGCCAGTAGAGTGTCCATTTTTGTGAGAGCGTATCCAAAACGGTAACCGCATAGCTTCACTCAAGATGTCGCTCTACAGTGAAACCATTCACCTCATGCACTAACAAATTCAGCAGCCGCTAAGGCTGCTTTTTTAATTGTCAAATCGGCAATTTTGTTCATGTCTATTTTGTGCGGCGATGCCAGAAACCCTTGGGTTTAAATTGCTCTACCAAATCGTGTTGATGATCCAACCAAACCCTAAGCCGATGAGACAAACGGTTGTTAATAGCCAAAAGGATTGCATTCCATTCACGTCTCTTGTTTGTAGGTCAATTCGGGCAAGGGTTTCAGCAGCTAGAATTGTCAGGATTTGGGTGAAAACATGCAGCCAATACAGGATTACGGCTGCTAACCCAGCAACCAAAAAGATTGCAGTAAATGCCACAGTGTCTGAATGAAACCAGCGATTGATGAAGGTGCTGAAGCTTGTTAGAGGCGACATGAATGCAATCGAGGATGCGACGATCCAGCTAATGGCTAAGGTTGCGGTGAATAAATTATGGTCAAGGGCAAGCCTGCAAAAGTTTTTAGGCTGAGGCGTTGCAACTTTTGCTGCTTCTTTTGCTTCCGCATGTGGACTGGCTGATTGAGCTTCGTTGGGTGGTTTGGCGGCTTTTTCTGATGGGCGCGTTTGAGACGATTCAAGGTTGACAGATCCTAAAAATCGCGATCGCCCTTGACCCACAGTTGACTCCTGCCGAAACTTTACATCGTTGGGCATGGTTTCGCTAATCATCTGATAGCATTCCGCCATCAACCACGCAGGCTTGGGTGAGGGTAATCCTGCCAGATACCAACCAAAGCTGGCGTAGCAAACAATGAGTAATGCTAAAGATGCCCAAGGAAACCGTTTTACAGATATTATCGCGCCCACCTTTAAGCCTCTCGTCTTTGACTCAGTTCACTGATTCTATGTCTAATCCTCTTGTGCAAGGGTGTTTTAGAAGCAAAGCCCTTTAAGTTGAAGATCTGCCCCGTCAGGGGACTGCTATGTGGGTGGATGAGTTGCCATTATTAATGAGTGACAGAGAGAGACAAGCAACGCCAAGCCCCCAAGCAACGCCGTTTATTATCTTTCCTCTGTCAGCCACCAACCTACTTAAACAAGGATATTTCATCATGCAACTCGAAACGATCGCATTGGATGCTGCCCCCGCGTCTAGCGTAGTTAGCGCTCCTGCTGCTCCTGCTTTAGCTCAGCAGCCTGCCCAAGCTCAACCTGTGCAAATTGGCACCACTGAAACCTACTCCGACAACATTTTAGGACCTGTAGGCTTCACCCTGTCTAACCTGCGCATTGCAGCTAAAAACAAAAAGCCTGCCTATGCGGTTCAAACACCTTATATCATCGGTTCTGAAGAGCAGTTTTCCATCAGCGTTGATATTGAATTCAACAAATCTCCTTTAAGTGTTTTGTTGATGTGCCTTAAGACCCGTCTAGTGGTTGACTTCGCCTTTGAAGGCTATGGCAAAGACGCGGTGGAAACCCATCTGAAGGCAACTGGTTTGACGCAAAAAGGTGAGTTTAACTACACCCTGACCTACACCTCCAATGCAGTTAAAGCCGGTTTGACTTCTGGTTTGTACTCGATCGCCGCGATCGCGACCATCGGTCCGGTTGAAAACGAATGCAGCTCTTGCGTGTTCGGTCATGGCTACCTCGATCGCCTACTGGTTCAAGTTTACCCTTCTAACGAAGAGTGCGGTATCTAAGCCTATAGCTACCCTAAGCTTGATTTTTAAGCGGTTTTGCTAGATTTCTAGGATATCCTGCATCAACACCCGATCGGCTACTAGTGCCAATCGGGTGTTTTCTATTTTCTCACCTAAGGTTGACTCACTCTTGCAGTTAGGGTTGTATACTTTGCTCCATCGTTACTGATAGAACAAAATTGTGGAGTTAACATCTTTTTATTCCATGCGATCGGTGATTCGCTGTCGGGCTAAGCAACGGCTGTTGGTCGATCCAGATTATTCAGAATCTATAGAATCAATTGATGACGCTTTGCTGAAAGAGCTTGCGGCAACATTATTTCAAACGCAGCGCTATCAGCCGCTAATTGCAGGATGTGACTCTGAACAAGAACTCGTCAATTTGGAAAATGCACTGATTGCGGAACTGGTCGCAACCTATCTGACTTTGTGGCAACAGCGATCGCAGCCCATGATTCAGCATCTAAATTCGCTGCTGTAATAATTTCTGATTCGATAGTACGCATTCATCTAAAGATATTTGCTTAGAAAAAATCCGTCTTTGGATGACTCACTAGACTTGAGAAAATCCGTCTTTGGATGACTCACTAGACTTGAGAAATAGAGCGGAGCGTGTAAAGATTGCCTTGACACTGGCATCTGTCTTCCCAACATCCAAGCTGCAACGGAATTGTATGACGCGAATTTTAATCCTACACGCTTCTTTAGGAGCCGGACATCTGAATGCAGCAAAGGCGCTCTGTGATGCATTTGAGCGCCTTTCTGAGGTGGAAGTTCGCAGCGAAGATGCCTTGAGCTATGCCAATCCGCTTTACCGGAGTGCGGTGACGCAAGCCTACAAGCAATTGAGCGAAAAGGCTCCCCAACTGTATAAAGCCTTTTATGAAGGTAGCGACATCAGCGATCTGGAAAAATCCCTCGACAGTAACTTGACTTGGGCAAAACTAGAACGCCCCTTTTTTGCTGATTTGGAACAGTTGCTTAAAGAGTTTGATCCTGATGCGATCGTCTGTGTCCAGCAAATTCCCAGCCGTTTACTGCAAATTTTGGAGCAAAATGCTCACACCGCAAAACCCCAATATGTCGTAGTAACCGACGTGATCGCCCACAGCACTTGGATTAATCACGGTGTGAATGGCTATTTTCTGCCGAATATTCTCAGCGCCAATTTGTTGATTCAGCGGGGGGTCAATCCGGCAGTGCTGCACGTAACGGGGATTCCGGTCAAGCTAGAGATCATGGAGCCGAAAACTAAGGAAGAAGCGCGATCGCGTCACTCTTTGCCAAACAACATGCCCGTAGTTACCCTATTCGGGGGCGGCTTGAATCCTCGCCGGGTCAAATCAATGGTGGTTGATTTGCTGGCAAGCCCATTGCCTATTCTGTTGATCGTGGTTGCAGGACGAAATGAAAAATTGGTGGAAGCGCTGGAAGAGGTGACCGATAGCGCTCACGTCCAGTTGCGTAAGCTAGAACAGATTGATTATGTAGATGATTTGGTGGTAGCAAGTGATTTGGTAGTCACCAAAGCAGGCGGCTTAATTACCAGTGAAATCTTAGCGCGAGGAACCCCAATGGTGATCGTAGATCCGATTCCTGGGCAAGAGGAGCAAAATGCAGATGTGATTGCCGCAGCCGGTGCTGGCGTGCAGCTACGGCTGCTAGAGATGGTGGCACCTGCTGTGCAATATTTGTTGAAGCGCCCTGATCGCCTTGCAGAGATGCACCAATCCGCATTGGAACTTGGGCAACCACGGGCGGCACTCAATATTGCCGAACACATCCTCAATGATCTCCACGCTCGTCGGGTGATGCAGACTTTAGATACCAGCGAGTTAAAGACCACTGCAATAAACACCAACGCGATTCCCGCAGAGAGTCCTGTGGAAAGCTTGGCTAACGTTTCACGAATCGCTCATGCAGAATAATTCTAATTCCGCTCCTCTTTCAACAACAGAGCCGTTTCTTTGGGGAGTCGCCACCTCCGGCTATCAAATTGAAGGTGGCTACAACGGCGAAGGCGAACCCAAAAACAACTGGTTTCTCAGCGAACAGCGCGGCAGCGTGATGAAAACGGGCGCAGCAGCAGAATTTTGGACGCGCTACGAAGAAGACTTTCAAGCCTGCCAAAAGATGGGGCTAACTGCCTTTCGTCTGGGTTTAGAATGGGCGCGAATTCAGCCGTCTACAGAAATATCTCTACCTGCCCCTCCAGCATTTGACCTAGAGGCGTTGGATGGATACGCCGATCGCATTGCTGCCTGTCGCCGTCATGGGCTGGAGCCTGTGATCACCCTGCATCACTTCACCCATCCCGCTTGGCTAGGGTTAGATGCATGGCTTACAGAAGACACCATCGATCGCTTTGGCGAGTATGTTCAAACCACCGTTGCTCACATTAACCGTCGCCTGATTGACCATCATCAGCTTGCCCCAATCCACTGGTACATCACCCTGAATGAACCCAATATTTTGGTTTCTAATACCTACCTCAGTGGACAATTTCCCACCGATTCCATGCTGGGAATCGGATCGGTTTTTCCAGCCTACAACCATTTGCTAGCGGCTCATGTGCGTGCCTATAATTTGATTCACGACCTGTATGAAGCCGAAGGTTGGGCAACTCCCCGCGTGTCGCTCAACACCTATTGCAGCGATCTCTACTGGTCTGAAAAAGTCATTTGGGATTTGCTCAGTTTGCGGCTGCGATCGGTAGACCCCGCCGACCTGCAAGCCTATGTCTACGCCAACGCTCAACGGATGGAAGCCGCGCTAAAAACTGCAAATCTTTCGTTTCGGCGAGATTTGCCCTATCAACTGGGGCGCTTCGCTCACTGGTTTAGCAATCGATTAGGGCGACGTAATTTTGATGCCCGCCACTTAGGCAGCTTTTTGCAAGAACTAGAAGCTTCACACCGCACTCAAGTGTTCGATTTTATTGGGATTGACTACTACGATCCCTTTATTGCCCATGTTTTTCGTTTGCCCTCGTTTTCTGATTTTGAGTTTGAGACGAAAGATTTTCGCGGCTGGCTGATGAGCGGCATCACCAGCAAATGGTGGGATTGGCGCAGTTTGCCAGAGGGATTGCATTTTTTCTGTAAGTTTTATGCTCAAGAAATTGGCAATTACCCGATTTTAATTGCCGAAAATGGCATGGCGTTACGCCGCAAACCAGATAACAGCGTGGCATCCCGACGCGGGGATCAACTACAACGCAGCGAGTTTTTGAAAGCTCATGTGTTTCAGGTGGAGCGATTGATTAAGGAAGGTGTGCCAATGGTGGGCTATATGCACTGGTCGCTTACAGACAACTACGAATGGGGATCTTACACGCCACGGTTTGGGCTGCTTTCGATCGACTTTACTCAAGGCAGCGATCGCATTGTGGAAGATCACTTAGGCGATCGCCCCTCGGAAACCTACGCTCAACTGATCCGCGAAATGAAAGGTAGTTTGGCGACTCAGATTTCCCAGGATTAAATAAACTATTCCACCGCGATCGCCCATCCAAAAAATTGATATTTCTATCCCACAAAAGATTCTACAAAAAAGCGCGATCGTGTTTATTCTGGTGATCTTTGGTCGCGGCGAATTAAATAATCAAGAAGCTGATCGGTTCGTTCACTACTTGCTGTGAGGCGTTCATTACTCGCTGTGAGGCGTTCACTACTTGCTGTGAGGCGTTCATTACTCGCTGTAAGGCGTTCAATAGCGGCATCCGTATGTTGTTGAAACACTTGTAAGGCAGCATCGGTTCGCATCTGGGACATTTGTAATGCTGCTGTACCCTCTCGTAAGGCTAAAATCCCTTCGCTGTTGCGACGGCTAACTTCGATCAAGACGGCAATGTCTTCTGAGTTTTTGTCAATTGCCTGGAGGATACGGTTCGCAGTGAGTTGGAGGTCAACAATCTGACCTTCGGTACGATCAACTCTTTGAGAAAAGTCATTTGATTGAGTCATAGCGTTAGTGCTGCAATTGTTTGCAGTTTAAGCGATCTCCACATCGAAAACAGCGATCGCCCCATTGAGCAAAAGGTCGCGCTACACTGTACACTTTTCGGCAATCGCGACCGAGGTTAGCAATTGCCTCCTGACACTCGACACCCAACACTTGCCCTTACAACTCAAATCCCTGAACCAGGGTTTTACCTAAAGTGCCCTCAAAGGCTCGTTGAGTGGAGGTTAGGAGTACCACAATATTTTTACCATTCGGCGATCTCACTACCTCTCGGATAGAAAAACCAACTGCCCCATCTTGACTTAAACCGATCGCTCTTGTTTTTGCGCCGTAGTTCACCTGCATTTGCAGAGATGCCTGATCTTTTGGGGCAGTGCCGCCAAACATGGATGAAACCGTGGCGTTTTGCTGCAACCGAATTTGCATTGCAGGTTTGCCAGTTCCCAGATTCACGGTGGCTGTTTCAGTGCCGTTAGGAGTGCGCGATCGCTGGGTAATCGGCAGACTCGTGCCAGTCGTGGGCGCTTCCAACTGGAGATTTTTCCGTAGAATTTGAGTTTGTTTCAGTAAATTCTTTTCCGCTACTTCCAAACTTAACCCCGCATCGACTTCACCATACTGAGTTTCTACACAGCCTGCTTCAACACAGGTATTCTTTGCCACATCTACCATTTGCAGCGCCGACTTGGGAATTCCTGCTCCTAAATCTCGCCAGCTTTCTAAATATAAAAAGTAGCGTCCATCTGCTGAAAAACCTGCTTTTTTCTGTAGGGTTCGTTGGGAGGGCGCAGAAAAATCGACTGATTCGATCGCAGCTGTTGGCGCGGTGGTAGGTACTGGATTTTGCTCAGCCTGATTCGCTGAATCGTTGAGTGACGGGTTAGGTTGAGTCAGTTTTGCGTTTACCGCAGAGATCGAGCCAATAGCAGAAACCAATCCCACCATCAGCACAGGCAAAAACAAAATCCGAGTATAGATATTTTTTGGCAACATAAAACTGAAATAGCTCGTAACTGTACTGAGATCTTGAGACAGGTTAGGCTGATATTTCGTTCCAAGCCTGCCTAAAGATCTCTCATACCTTTCAGATTGGTTCACAGTTCGTCAGGATTCAGTTCAACTATTTCAGGATTAATCTGGTAAAGAACAAAATTGGGCGATAGCGCTTCGTACGTTGCTTGCTTCGCGCGGGGAATAGTCGTTCGCTAAACCAAATGGGCTTGTAACAAATAAAATCCCGCTGCAAATGCCAGGGCTAAAAAACATCCGATCGCGGTCAGGCGCACTCGCTTTGTATGGGGTGAAGGCGTGACACACTCACGCACCAAAATAGAGGCGATCGCGCCAAACAGGTAGCTGAGGCAGAGGGTCAAATATTGCCAATCTTGCCGAATCCACCAAGCTGCACACAGCGCCAGCGACAACCCTAACATTGCCGCCTCCACCAGTTGAGGCGGATTGTATCGGCTAGTTATCTCCAGTCCATGCCACCAAGCGCGAGATCGTCTCATGCAAACTCTCCCAAAACTATCCGTAGGATAATGCAGGCAGCAAAAATTGGCTAGACCCAAGCGAAAAGAATTAGAGAGAAACTTTCTTTAAATGGTCGATCGCTTCTTCCATCTCTACTTGAGGAAATTCCTGATAAAATCGGCTGACGCTGTGAAATGGATGAGGAGTTGCCAGCACAATTACGCGATCGCTCCAAGTTTGCAGATGAGGTAAAGTCTCTGATGGTGCGACAGGAACGCAGATCCAAATCTCGGCAGGATTTTTGGCGCGTAGAGATTGGACTGCCACTGCCATTGTCATTCCGGTAGCAATCCCATCATCTACAATCAGCGCGATCGCCCCCGCTGGATCAACCTGGGGGCTAAACGGTGCCAACTGTTCCCATTGGAATTGGGCACGGTTTCGTGCCTGCAACATCAGTTCATCATGCTGAGCAGAAAACGATAGCGCTTGAGTTGACCACAAAATATCCCCATTTGAAGTGACGGCACCCATTGCTAATTCTGGGTTTTCAGGGCGCGTAATCTTCTTTGCCACAATCACATCCAGTGGGCAATGCAGCGCTTCGGCGATCGGAGCCGCTACTGCGATGCCGCCTCTTGGCAACGCATAAACTACAAACCGACGGGTTACTTCAGAGTCGCGATCGCAGGTTGGGGTCTGAGCTTCCACTACAGCCAAAACCGCTTGGGCTAAACGCTCACCTGCCTCTAGCCGATTTGAAAAAACCGTCGAATTTGAACTGGGAGACGGTGAATTAGCAGTCATAACGACCCCAGAAACTCATAGTGGGATTTTCTTCATCATGCCTGAGTTTGCCTGAATCTGCCGACTGACACTAGAAAAATTCTCAGACCTGTCCTACGCTAACCCAAAGGTATTAAATCATTTTCCCCTACGTCATGACTGCCGAAAACCAAATCGATCTATTCAATTTATCCAGCGCCTCAGATGCATCCTTGCCGCCGATTGATCCGGAGCAAATTCCTACGAATGCTAAAGTCCCGATTCCGGTAGGAACCTATGCCACGATGGATGCGATGAAACAACATTGCAACCGCTGTTATCGCTGTGAGTTGGGTCATACCCGCACCAATGCCGTAGTGGGGGAAGGCAACTTAAACGCTGACATCATGATTGTGGGGGAAGGTCCAGGGCAAACTGAGGATGCCACAGGGCGACCCTTTGTGGGGCGATCGGGCGAACTGCTCGACAAAATTTTGGCGGCAGTTAGGCTAACGCGAGACCAAGATGTGTTTATTTGCAATGTGGTCAAGTGTCGCCCACCCGAAAATCGCGACCCAAAACCAGCGGAAGCGGCAGCTTGCAAAGGATATCTATTAGAGCAAATTCGGTTGGTCGATCCCAAAATCATTTTGCTCACCGGGAAAGTTGCGCTGTTGAATTTGCTGGGAATTAAGCAAGGAATTACTAAAGTACGAGGTCAGTGGATTGAGCAGGATGGTCGTTTGTATATGCCAATCTTTCACCCGGCATATCTGCTTAGAAACCAATCGCGAGAAGTAGGGCAGCCTAAATGGCTGATGTGGCAGGATGTTCAGACGGTGCGAACCAAGCTGGATGAGTTGCGGAGATAAGCTAAT